>NZ_JBHJUW010000101.1:0-32458 GCF_042268205.1 Streptomyces sp. NPDC056160 | reverse complement strand
GCCGGCGCCCCGCCGGCCGGGGGGTCCGCGTCCGCGTCCCTTCCCCAGACGAACACCTCGGTGCTCGGCTGCCGTTCGGAGAAGCGGTCCGACGCGGAGGCCTCGCGCAGCAGACGGCGCAGGCCGGATTCGAAGGCGCCCAGGTGCGGGCCGAACAGGTGCGGCGCGGAGAAGGACATCGAGAACACGCCCGCGACGACGTCGTCGGCCGTGCGGACCAGCGGCTGCCCGCCGGGAACGACCAGGCGCCGCGGGCCGGTGAACCCGGCCCGGGCGAGTACCTCGGCCTCGCCGCCGGGCGTGCCGTGGGGCAGCACACCCCGGCCGGCCCGGCGGACCGGCCCGAGATGGTCCCTGACCAGGTCCCCGATCGCCGCGTACGGCACCGCCGGATGCGGCAGCCCCGCGACGGTCGGGGTCTGCGTCTTCAGGTCCGAGACGTGCACCAGCGCCCCGCCGGGCCGCAGCACGGCCCTGGTGGCCGCCGCCACCAGGTCGCGGTCCATCCAGTGGAAGGACTGGGCGAAGACGGCCACGGTGAACGTGCCCAGCCCCGCGGGCAGTTCCTCGGCTCTGGCCCGGACCCACCGTGCCTTCCCGGCCAGGCCGCGCTCGGCCGCGCCGCGCTCGGCCTCGGCGATCATCCCGTCGTCCGGGTCCAGGCCGACGACCTCGCCGAACCAGGGAGCGAGCCCCAGGGCGAGGGTGCCCGGCCCGCACCCCACGTCGATGAGGCGCCCGCTCCCGTCGAGCGCCAGCACCCCGGCGAGCGCGTCCTCGAGCCCGGGGGCGTAGGGGAGCCGCCCGCGCCGGTAGTACGGGGCGCTGCCCGCGAACAGCATGTCGTCCCACTCCCAGCCGACCACCACGTCCGCCCACCGCCCTCACGAAGATCCCCGGCCTTCCGGCCGCCGATCATCCCACGTGCCCTCGTCCCGGTGGGCCACGGTGATGTGGGATGCGCGGCCGGGGGCCTCCAGTTCGTCGACGACGGCGACGGCCAGGTCCTCGGCGCTGATCCAGGACCGGCCGCCCGGACCGGTGAGCAGCGTGTCGGTGCCGCGCCGGTAGCGGCCCGTGCGGTCGCCGGGCTCCAGCAGGGCCGGCGGGCTCAGATACACCCAGCCGGCACCGGCGTGGGCGCGGCAGGCCCGCAACTGGGCGACCCCCGCGGCGGCGACGGGCCGGTACGCGGCGGGCACGTACACGGGGTCGTCCGCGACGAGCCGGCCGTCGCCACCGGGGGGCGCGCAACGCGCCGGCGCCGCCGACCACGAGGACGCGCACGCCGAGGGGCGCGGCGGCGTCCAGCACCGTACGGGTGACGCCGACCAGGAACTCCTCGTCGGCGGGCTCGGTCCGCACACAGAGCACGACGGCGTCCACGGGACGGTGAGGGACGGCGCCCTCCGGGACGGAGGTGCGGGGGCTGGATCCGTGCGGCGCGGACCTGTGCGGCGCGGACCTGTGCGGGGCGGCTCCGGCGAGGGCCGCGCGCACGGCGTTCGCGTCCCGTGCGTCGACCGCGAGCGGTGTCACGCGCGGGCAGGCGTGCGCGGGCTCGCCCGGGGGCTTGCGGGACAGCGCGAGCACCCGGTGTCCGCGTGCCGCGGCCTCGGTGATCACTCGGCTGCCGACCATCCCGGTGGCGCCCAGCACGGCGACCGTCATGGGGGAGTTCATCGCGTCCGCCCTCCTGGGACCCGGTCCGCTGTGCCTGTCCGCTCCGCGCGGGCCCGGTCCGTTCGGGCGCGGGGCGAGGCCGGTCCGCCGCGTGCCACGAGCCGGGGCAGGTCCGGCGGACTGAGCTGCGCCGCCAGCAGGGCGGCCAGCGCCAGCACGAACCCGAGGACCTGCGGCAGGCTCAGCGACTCGCCCAGGGCGAGGCCGACGACCGTCGCCACCAGCGGCGACAGCAGCACCAGCGGTGCGGACGCGCCCACCGGAAGCCTGCCGATGCCCCGGAACCACAGGGTGTACGCGATCAAGCCGCCCATGCTGCCCAGCCACAGGTAACCGCCGACCGCCCCGGCGCCGATCCGCTGGGGCACGCCCTCGATCGCGAGGGTGAGCGGAAGCAGCAGCAGGCCGCCGGCCGTCAGCTGCCACCCGGCCAGGGCCAGCGGACCGACCCCGGTGGGACGGCCCCAGCGCTTGGTGAGAACGACCCCGGCGGCCATGGTCGCCGTACCGCCGAGGCCGGCGAGCACCCCGACGGTGTCCAGTTCGGCCTGCGGTCCCAGCACGACGAGCCCGATGCCGATCACGCCGATCACCCCCCAGGCCAGCCGCCAGGCCGAGGGACGGTCGCGGAGCACCGCGACGGCCAGCGCGGCGACCAGCAGCGGCTGGGCGGCGCCGAGGGTGGCGGCGACACCGCCCGGCAGCCGCTCCGCCGACAGGAACAGCAGGGGGAAGAAGGCGCCGATGTTGAGCACGCCGAGGACGGCGGCCTTCCACCACCAGTGGCCGCGCGGGAGCACACGGGTGAGGGCGAGCGCGAGCAGCCCGGCGGGCAGCGCACGCATCAGCCCGGCGAACAACGGATGTCCGGGGGGCAGGAGTTGCGTGGTCACGGCGTACGTCGTGCCCCAGGACGCGGGAGCGAGTGCGGTGAGTGCGACGGTCGCCGCCTGCCGCGGGTGCGAGGCCCGCGGCGGGCCCGGTGGCCGTCCGGTCGAGGAGTGCATGGGAGGAAGTCTCGGACGGACCCCATCATGATTCCAAAGCATGTATGCCATGACAGCCATGAACCAAAGCGATGGTCGAGTGGCACGATGGAGGGGTGGACCTCCAGCAGATGCGGTACGTCGTCGCCGTCGCCGAGACGCGTAACTTCACCCGCGCCGCCGAGCGCTGCTCCGTGGTGCAGTCCTCCCTCAGCCACCGGATCGCCGGCCTGGAACGGGAGCTGGGCGTCAGGCTGTTCGCCCGCTCCAGCCGCCGTGTCGAACTGACCGGCGCGGGCGAGGCGTTCCTCGCCGCGGCGCGTGAGTGCCTGGCCGCCGCCGACCGCGCCGTGGCCGACGCCGCCGCCGCGACCGGCGTGGTGCGCGGGCGGCTCGGCGTGGGCGTGATCGTGACCACGGCCGCCGTGGACGTACCCGAGCTGTTGCAGCGCTACCGCGCCCGCCACCCCGACGTCCACGTCGTGCTGCGCTCGGGACGCAGTGACGAACTGGTGGCGGCGATCCGCGCCGGCGACCTGGACATCGCCTTCCTCGGCCTGCCCGAGGGCGAACGGCCCTCCGGTGTGGAGACCCTCGTCCTCGACCACGACGAGCACGTGCTGGTCGTGCCGGCCGGACACCGGCTGGCGGGCGCCCCCCGGGTCGGGCTGCGGGAGATCGCCGGGGAGACGTTCGTGGACTTCGTGTCGGGAACGCCCGGCCGCGCCCAGTCCGACCAGGCCTTCGCCGGCGCGGGCCTGGTCCGCGAGGTCGCGTACGAGGCCGGGCTCGTCGAGCTGATCATCCGGCTGATCGCCCGCGGGCTCGGAGTGGCCCTGCTGCCCTCGGCGTTCATCCGCCCGGCGGCCGCCGGCGACCCCGCACTGGCACTGGTCCCGGTGGTCGACGGTCCGCGCCGCGTCGAGTACCTGGCGTGGAGCCGCTTCAACCCGAGCCCGGCCACCCGCGCGATGCTCCACGTCCTCGGCGCGGGCCCGAGGACGTAGGCCCGCTCGCGCCGGGCGGGGTCAGGCCCGCAGGTGGGTGAGGGCCGCCAGTACCCGGTGCGCGCGGCCGGCCCTGCCCCCGGTGCGGACGTCCCCCGGCAACCCGGGGGCGGCGCTCACGAAGGTCACGCGCGCCTGCGCGGTGCTCGCCCTGGTCCCGGCGCGCTCCGGCCGCCCTCGCCCTGCGCAGCCGTGCGGCCGTGCCGGCAGGCGTACGCGAGTGACCTCCGGCCACCGCCGGCCTAGGAACCTCCTCGTGCGACCGGGTGTGCCGCACCCAGGCACAGGGTGTCCTGGTTGCCTTCTCGTGCGGTGCGCAGACTCGGGGCAGCGGCCGACGGCGGGTGTCTCCGTCGGCGACACACGGAACGGGGCGCTCGCGCAGGGTTGCTCCGTTCGGCCAGGAGGGAACAGCATGACGCGGATCAGCAAGACCGTCGCCGTCACCGGGGCGAGCAGCGGCATCGGCGAGGCGGCAGCGCGCCGTCTGGCGGCGGACGGGCACCGGGTGTTCCTCGGCGCGCGCCGCACCGACCGGCTGCGGAAGCTGGCCGAGGAGATCACCGAGTCCGGCGGCACCGCCGGCTTCCGCACCCTGGACGTGACGGACGCGGCGGACACCCGGGCGTTCGTCGACGCCGCGCTGGACGCGTACGGCCGGATCGACGTCGTCGTCAACAACGCGGGAGTGATGCCCCTGTCCCCGCTGGCGGCGCTCAGGACGGACGAGTGGGACCGCATGATCGACGTGAACGTGCGTGGAGTGCTGCACGGCATCGCCGCCGCCCTGCCCGCGATGCGCGCGCAGGGCGGCGGGCACTTCGTGAACATCGCCTCCGTCGGGGCGTACGAGGTCTCGCCCACGGCGGCCGTCTACTGCGCCACCAAGTTCGCCGTCCGGGCGATCTCGGAGGGCCTGCGCCAGGAGTCCGACGGCAGCATCCGGGTCACCCTCGTCTCCCCGGGTGTGACCGAGTCCGAACTCGCCGACGGCATCACCGACCCCGAGGCCAGGTCGGCGATGCGGACGTACCGGGCCGTGGCCCTGCCCGCCTCGGCCGTCGCGGCGGCCATCGCCTACGCCGTCGGCCAGCCGGCGGGCACCGACGTGAACGAGATCGTGGTCCGGCCGGCCGCGAGCGCCCAGTGACGCGTGGCGGGGGCCCCGAGGGTCACGGCCCGACCGGGCCCTCGCCCCTGGCCGCCGTGTTCCGGAGTGCGGCCGGCGCCAGGGCCGCCGCGGCGAGCAGCGCGAGCTTGTCGGCGCTGTCGCTGCCGGCGTCGGGGTGGTAGACGACGAGCATCTGCCCGTCCGTGCCACTGATGCCGAGTTTCTCGCGGTTCAGGCGGAGGTCGCCGACCTGAGGGTGGTCGATGTGCGTGGCCGCGCCCTTGCGCACCCGGACGTCGTGACGCCCCCAGAGCTGCCGGAAACGGGGGCTGGCGAGGGAGAGTTCACCGACGAGTTCGATGAAGCGGGGGTCGTCGGTGTCGGTGCCGACGGATTCACGGAAACCCGCGACCAGCCCCTGCGTGGCCTCGGGCCAGTCGGGGTACAGCTCCTGCTCCGCGGGGTCGAGGAACACGTCCCGCAACCGGTTGCCCCCCGCCGCCAGGCGCGGCGAGAGGGCGCTCGCCAACGGGTTGGCGGCCAGGACGTCGAAGTACCGGCCCTCCACGAACGCGGGCAGCGCCAGCGTGGCCAGGAGCTTGGCGATTCCCGTCGGGACGCTCTCCTTCCGGGGGCGCCGGCGCGCGCGGCGCGGCCGGTCGGCGGCGAGACCGAGCAGGTACGCCGTCGCGTCGTCGTCGAGGAGGAGCACGCGGGCGAGGGATTCCAGGACCTGGACGGACGGGTTGCGGTCGCGGCCCTGTTCCAGACGCAGGTAGTAGTCGGCGCTGATGCCCGCGAGCATCGCGACCTCCTCACGGCGCAGCCCCGGAACCCGCCGCACACCCAGGACGGGGATCCCGGCCCGCTCGGGAGTGACGAGTTCACGGCGGGCCCGGAGGTAGTCGCCCAGCGGATTCGGCTCGTCGCTCATGAACCCAACCGTAATCCAGGGCCTCACGGACGCGCGTGGTCCTGTCACCCCCAGGAACGCGGGGGCGACGGCTCTGCGACGGGTCCGTCGAAGTCGGGCGCGTCGGCCGACAGCAGGTGCTCGGCGCCGCCTTCGAGTGCCCTGGCCGTCTCGACGGAGCGGGGGAGCATGGTCTCCTCGTAGCCGCGGACGGCCTCGTCGACGGTGGCCGCGTTCGCGAGGGCCAGGGCGAGTTCGCAGGCGTCCAGCATGGCGAGGTTGACGCCGACGCCGAGCGGGGGCATGAGGTGGGCGGCGTCGCCGAGCAGGGTGACCGTCGGCTGGTGCTCCCAGGTGTGCGGGACGGGGAGGGCGAGGATCGGGCGATGGACGTAGGGGCCCTCGTTGTCGCTGATCATCCGGCGCAGACTCGGCGACCAGTGGGCGTACTCGTCGAGCAGCAGGGCGCGGATGCCGTCCGTGTCGTCGGCGGTGAGGCCGCCGGCCGTGATCCAGTCGGCCGCGACGCGCCGGATGAGGTACACACGGATGCGGTCCCCGCCGTTGCGCTGGGCGAACAGGCCGCGCTCGCCGTCGGCCGCCGCGGCGCTGCCCGGCCCGACCAGTTCGGCGATGCCCGGGTGCCGGTTCCCGACGTCGGAGAACCACGCCTCCAGGAAGCTCACCCCGGTGTACTGGGGGACGCCGGGGGAGAGGGCCGGGCGGACCCGGGAGAAGGCGCCGTCGGCCCCGATGACCAGATCGGCCTCCAGCGTCGTGCCGTCGGTGAAGCGCAGCCGCCGCGGCCCGTCGGCGGGCCCGCCGACCGAGTCGAGGGTACGGCCCCACCGCACGGTGCCGGGCCGCAGCGAACCGAGCAGCAGGGCGCGCAGCTCACCGCGGTCGATCTCCGGCTTGAACGTCTCGTCGGGCGCCGGGACCGCATGGAACGTGAGCGCGCCGTCCAGGTCCATCCGGCGCATCTCCTGCCCTTCGGGGCGGGCCAGCTCGAAGAACCGGTCGAGCAGTCCGGCTTCGCGCAGGGCGATCTGGCCGTTGTCGGCGTGCAGGTCGAGCGTGCCGCCCTGGTCGCGGGTGTCGGGGCCGGGATCGCGGTCGTGGACGGTGACCGCGATGCCGTGCCGCTGGAGGATGCGGGCGCAGGTCAGTCCGCCGGGCCCGGCGCCGATGATGCTGATCCTGGCGCGAGTGGGGTGGGGCGAGGCCATGGTGGTTCCTTGTCCGTCGTGGAGCGGGGTGAACGGGGTGAACGGGGTGAAGGGGAGCCGGGAGGGGGCGAGAGGTGTGGCGCCGCCGGCTGCCCGTGGCCCTAGAAAAGCAGACCCGTTCAGAAAGTGCAATGAGTCAACTTACTTACCGATGTGACTTTGCCATCGAGATGACTTGGCTACCGGCATGACTTGGCTACCGACATGACTTAGCTACCGAGGCAACTGTCGGATATGCTCGCGTCATGACCCCGCCTCCCGCCGGCCGCCGCGAACGCAAGAAGGCGGCCACCCGGCAAGCCATCGCCGACGCCGCCCTGGAGCTCTTCCTCGAGCGCGGTTACGACCAGGTGAGCATCCGGGACATCGCGGACGCGGCCGACGTGTCGACCACCACGGTGTTCAAGCACTTCACCGGCAAGGAAGCCCTGGTCTTCGACCAGGAAGAGGACCGGGAGGCGCAACTGATCGCCGCGGTGCGGCGGCGGCCCGCGGGCCTGAGCATCCTCGAAAGTCTCCGGCAGCACGTCCTCGGCACCTGGCCGGCGATCGCGGAGCATCCGCAACGGGCCGGTTTCACGGCCCTGGTGGAGTCCACACCGGCGCTCCGCGCGTACGCGGAACGCATGTGGACCCGGCACACCGACAGCCTCGGCGCTGCCATCGCCGACGAGACAGGTGTCGACCGCGACGACCTCGCATGTGTGACCCTGGCCAGGTTCGTGCTGGAGATCCCGGCCCTCGCTCACGCCCGGCCGGACCGCCGGGCCGCCGTCGAGGAGGTCTTCGACATCCTCACCCACGGCTGGAAGCCGCCCGCCGGCCCGACGGCGGCCCGCGGCGCCTGACACCGCGGCCCCCGCGGGCTCCTTCCCGGAGTCCTGGCAGGGCTAGGCCCTCGAGGAGTATCCGAACGGAAATTAGCGGTAGCCGCTGACGTGGCACGCTCGTCACCGAGCGGGCTCGGTCTCCTTACGCGGACAGGGGACTTCACCGTTCTGAAGGGCGGCGAAGTCGGCGTGTGCTGCCTCGACGGCTGCGGGGTACGCCTCACGCCTGGCGTGCTCGGCGAGTGCCCGGTAGGCGCTGGCCACCGAGGGGTTCTGTCCCTTGCGCTTGCCGGTGGGGATGATCAGGTCGGGCTGGATCTGCTCGACGGACTCGCCGTTCGCCCTCCTCCGCGGCACGGTGTGTAGCATGTCGTCGGTGATGACCGGTGGTCGGCCGCCGTGCTTGCCCTTGCGGGCCGCGGTGTCGAGCCCCTCCAGCGTCGACTCCCGGATGTTCTCCCGCTCGGTCTCCGCCATCGCCGCGAAGAACGCGAACAGCAGCTTCCCCGGCCCGGTGGGATCGTAGATGCCGGGCAGCGGCCCGGCGAGCATCTCTAGGACCAGGCCGTGCGCGGTGAGGTGGTCGGCGAGCGCGGTGAGTTCGGCGGCGTCGCGGCCCAGCCGTTTCATCTCGTACACGGTGATGATGACCCGGCAGTGCGGGGCGTGTGCCTTGATCTCCCGCGCCGTACGCAGCGCCTGTTCGAACTGAGGGCGCACCCGTACCCGGGTGCTGATCTTCTCACTGAACACCTTGTCGCGCGGGATGCCGTGCGCGGTGAGCGCGTCGAGTTGGGAGTCGAGTTCCTGGCTCAGGTGCGAGCAACGGGCGTACCCGATGCGAATGTCCGCGCCTGGGGTGTCCGCGACGGCTGGGGCGGGGTGCCGGGCCGCCACGGTTGACCCGGCCCGCGGTCGGCCGGGGTCTGCACCCGCAGCAGCTTCGCGAGACGGGGCACCTTTGTGAACCGACCCGTGTGGTACGCGCCGGCGACGGCGCCGCCACGCGAGCGGCAGGGCGAGCCGGGCTGAACATCACAGCGGGGGCAGGGGTGCAGCTCTACGTCGTCCGCTTCGCTCGACAAGGGGTCCTGAGTGTCCGTCACAGCCTGGAATCCTCGCACAACACAAGTCCCAGAAGGGGGTTCGGACCACGTTTACGTGAGAACGGGTTCTGAGAACCGATCGAAGATCGACGGCGGCCCAGCGACCTTTTGTTGATCTCGCTCGGGCAAAGGGTCGTTTGCGAGAGGCCCCACTGATCAAGGACTCGCCCGATCCTCGATCACTCCTCGGCGGTCAACCCTTGCAGTCGACGGGATGCCAGGACGCTGGTGACGAAGTTCGCCAACTGTGCCCGCATTCTTGCCCGCGGAATACGCTCTTCTCCGGCAAGGTGCTCGACGAGGTCGGCTCGTGTGGCGGCGAGCAGGGCGTGGGCGGTGAAGTCGCTGTCGGGCACGCCGGGGATCTGCTCCAGTACGGCTCGGAGCAGACTGCGCCACCGCTCGTAGTGCTCCGCCCGGTACGGGCTGCTGCTCCCGCCTTCCTCCAGGGCCAGCGCAAGGCGCCGGTTGTCGAGTTTGAAGCACAGGACGGCATCGAGCAGGGCCGGTACGCGATCGTGCGGTGGGGTCGCGGGTCCCAGGGGTGGTGGGCCGGTCTCGACGGCCTGCCTGATCGGTTCGAGCCGCGCCTCATACAGCGCGCGGAGCAGCCCGGCGCGATCGCCGAAGGCCCGGAAGAGCGTGCCCTTGCCGACGCCGGCCGCAGCCGCGACGTCGGCCATGGTGACGTCCTCGGGACTCTCACGGCGGGTGAAGAGGGCGTCGGCGGCCGCGAGCACGGCCTCCCGGTTGCGGATGGCGTCCTTGCGAGACGACTGGCGTTCGGGCATGCCGCTCCCTCCCTTTGCAAAACGGACCCGTGGTCCATATCGTTGAAGCGGACCCAGGGTCCGGATTCTATGACTGGAGGATACCCATGTCCGCACCGACCTCCCCAGCGGATCTATACCGCCACGGCCTGCGACTGCTGCTCGACAAGAACATTCCCGCGTGGGTCGCCCTGTGGGCCGAGGACGGCCTCATGGAGTTCCCCTTCGCCCCCGACGGCTGGCCCCGGCGTCTGGAGGGCAAGGAGGCCATCGCCACCTACATGCGCCACTACCCCGACCACATCGACCTGCACGACTTCCCCGACCTGCGGATCCACCAGACCACCGATCCGGCGACCATCGTGGTCGAGATGCGCGGCGTCGGCCGCCTGGTGGAGAGCGGCGCTCCCTTCGACATGACCTACATCGCCGTCGTGACCGTTCGAGACGGACACATCACCTCCTACCGCGACTACTGGAACCCCCTCGCCGTCCAGGAGCCCGGCGCCGATTTCACCGGGAGCAGCCGATGACCACCGCCGGCACCACTTTGGTCATCGGTGCCACCGGCACCACCGGAAGCCGCACCGCTGCACAGCTGACGGCCGCGGGCCACCGCGTCAGAGCCGCCAGTCGTCGGGCCACCCCGGTCGCCGGCGCCGAGCCCGTCCCCTTCGACTGGTACGACCCCGTCACCCACGCGGCCGCCCTCCAAGGCGTCGACCGCGTCTACCTCATACCGCCCGTGGGTGACTCCGATCCCGCGGCGATCATGCTGCCGTTCCTCCATCAGGCCCGCACCGCCGGCGTGCACCGCGCGGTGCTGCTGAGCTCCTCGGCCATCCCCGCAGGCGGCCCGGCGGTGGGAACAGTGCACCAGGCCCTGCCCGATCTGTTCGAACAGTGGGCGGTACTGCGGCCCTCGTGGTTCATGCAGAACTTCACCGGCGAGCACGCGCACGCCCGCAGCATCCGCGACGAGGGCATCATCCGGACCGCCACCGAAAGCGGCCGGGTCGGCTTCGTCGACGCCGAGGACATCGCGGCCGTCGCCGTCCACGCTCTGACCGACGAGCAGGCCCCCAACACCGATCTCGTCCTCACCGGACCCGAGGCGCTCAGCCACGACGACATCGCCGCGATTATCACCGAGGTCATCGGTCGGCCCGTGGTCCACCATCGTCTGTCCTACGAGCAGATGCGCGATCGCCTCACGACGCAGGTGCCGGTGGAGTTCGCCGCAATGCTGGCCGGCATGGACCGTGCCATCGCCGAAGGGGTGGAGGACCGCATCACCGACACCGTCCAGCGCCTCACCCGTCGGCCCCCGCGCGCCTTTCGGGCCCTCCTTGAGAGGGAGATGCGATGCGGCAGCTGATGTTCCAGGACGATCAGCAGTTCTGGTTCGAGACCCTGCGTACCTCGCCCAGGGTGAGCGACCCGGCCACGCGGAGCATGTCGTCCCAGTGGGCGCGTATCCGATCCAGACGGATGGTGTGGTTCGAGACCGGCTGGAGCGGACCGTAGTCGGCAGTGCACGACCTGGGCGTCCGCGCGGTGTGTCAATCCTGGGACATTCCACGCAGGGCTGACGGGGCAGGGATCGTCTTGACCATGGTTCCGCGGTGAACACCCGTGGAACCATCAGCAAGGCAAGGAGTGTTCAGGATGCGTACGAACCGGAAGTTCGCCGTCACCGCCGCCGCTGTCGCGCTCGCGGGCGCCACCGGGGTGGGAGTCGCGCAGGCCTCGCCCGCGCCGGCCGGCGCTGACGCCCCCTCGGCCTGCCGGCCGGCCAACCACCTCGCGAAGATCACCGAGGGACCCGCCAGCTCTGGGCACAGCCACTACCGCGTGACCCTGACCGCGCCGCGCGGGTACGCGCCGTGCGAGCTGGCCGGTTCGCCCACCGACGTGCGCTTCTCGAACAGCGGCAAGGAGATCGGGGTCACCGCGGGCCGCTACGGCAGCCAGAAGGGCGTGGTCACCTTCGGGCCGGGGCACCCCGTGCACTTCGACATCCAGGTCCGCGATGACCACCGCGGCACCCCCGCCGACGAGGTGTCGTTCACGCTGCGGGCCCCGGGCGGAGAGATCCCCGGCGCGTCCTTCGCCGACGGCAGCCTCACGGTGACCGCCGGCGCGCTGGTCGGTCCGGTGCAGCGAGGGGCCTGACCTTCGCTCCTCGCCCTCGCGGCCTGTTGCCCCGTCATCGCGTCACTCCGGGAGCCCGCTCCGGACTCGCCCGGCGGTGGCCGCGAGGGTGCGGGCGGCTTCGACCACCGCCGCCCGGCGGCGGGCGAGGGCCGCCCGGTCGCTCTGTTCGTCCAGCACCATGCGGCACATCCCGGGCACCGCGAAGTTCCAGGCGATCAGGCTCATGATGCTGAACAGCAGGTCCTGGGCGGCGCGAAGGCGGGCGTCCTCGGGCAGGGCGGGGGCCAGGCCGCCGCTCGCGAGCTGCCGCACCTTCCCGCGGAAGGCGTCCCGACGCTCCCGCTCGCCCTCGCCGGGGGCGCCGCTCGCCTCCAGGGCCTCCCACAACTGCAGCCTGATCAGCTCGGGATGGTCCTGATACCAATCGAACATCTGCCCGACCGACTCGGCCACCGCGTCGGGGTCGACGGAGATGCGGATCTCCTCCAGCTTCGCCCGCAGGACAGCGGCGAACAGCTTCTCCTTGCTCCCGTAGTACAGGTAGATGGCCTGCTTGTTGGCCCTGGCCGCCGTTGCGATCCGGTCGACCCTGGCCCCGGCCAGGCCGCGCTCGGTGAACTCGGCAGCGGCGGCGGTGAAGATCCGCCGCCTGGTGTCGTCAGCGTCATAGGCCATGGCATGAATTAAACCATCCGGTTGACAAGGTTCCCCAGGCGCGACAGCATCGCTCCCGGCACTAAAACAACCAGATGGTTTATTCCTCTGCTGTGCCTGCTGTGCCCCTCCGCCCCGCCTCGCCGAAAGGCCCTCGCATGACCACCGCGGACCCCATCCCCTTCCGCCTCCCCCTGCCCAGTGCCCTGTCGGGCACGACCGCCGTCGTCGTCGGCGGAAGCTCGGGCATCGGGCTGGCGGCGGCCCGACTGCTGCGTTCGGTCGGCGCCCGCCTCGTGCTGGTCGGACGTGACCCCGACCGGCTCGGGGCCGCCGTCGCCGACCTGCACGACGCGTACCCGGCCGAGGACGCCGACGGCTCCGTGCGGGGCGTCGCGGGCGACGGCGCCGACGAGCGCGTCCTCGGCGAAGCCTTCGACCAGGCGGGCCAGGTCGACCACGTACTCGTCACCGCGGGCGGCCTGGGCGGCATCGGGCCCGTGACCGGGCTGACGGCCGATGACCTCCGTACGTCCTTCGAATCCCGCCTCCAGACGGCCTTCACCGCGGCCCGCGCGGTGGCGACCCGGGTTCCCGCCGGAGGCTCGCTCACCTTCACCTCGGGGATCCTCGTGACCCGCCCCCTGCCGGGCCTGTCCGCCCCGCTGTCGGTCGTGGGCGCCGTGGAGACGCTCACCAGGGCCCTCGCCGTGGAGTTCGCCCCCGCCCGCCTGCGCGTGAACACCGTCCGCTTCGGCCGGATCGACACCCCGCTCCTGCGTTCGCGGCCGGGACTGGACTCCGACGACGCGGTCGCCGCCGCCGGTTCGGCCGCCCCGCTCGGCCGCTTCGGCACCGCCGAGGAAGCCGCCGCGTCCGCCCTCTTCCTCATGTCCAACAACTACATGACCGGCCAGATCCTCACCCTCGACGGCGGTGAGAGCCTCGCCTGATCCCCGGGTGGTGACGCCGGGGGTCAGCGGCCCGTGGAACCGTCGATCAGCTCGCGCAGGATGTCCGCGTGGCCGGCGTGCCTGCCGGTCTCCTCGATCAGGTGGGTGAGCGCCCAACGGGCGCTCGGCGCGGGGCCGTTCAGTCGTGGACGGGGCACCGGAGCGCCGAGGTCGGCGCACGTGTCGAGTACGTGGTTCGCCCGCGCGACCGACGTCCGGTAGCGGGCGACGACGTCGGCCACGGTGTCCTCCGGCGCGGCGTGGAAGGTCGCCGGCCAGTCGGAGACCTGCTCCCCGAGGAACGTCCACCGCTCCACGCAGGCGAGGTGGTTGAGCAGGCCGAGCAGGTTCGTTCCCGACGGCACCCCGGCGGTCCGGACCGCCGGTTCGGGGGCGCCCTCGACCTTCGCGGCGACCGAGTCCCGCAGGTAGTCGAGGAAGCCGCGCAGGACCTCGGTCTCGCTGTCTGCGGTCCGGGGCGGCGGGGCGTCGCCGCGGCGGGCGCGGCGGGGGGCGGTGGACATGGGTGACTCCTCGCGGGGGGCCGGGCCGGTTCAGATGGTGCGGCGGATGAGCAGGACGTGGTCGGTGACCTCGGCGGTGCGACCGTCCGGGCCGGTCGCGGTGCGGCGGGACGTGGCGGCCCGCTCGACCGGCCACGCCGCCGGGTCCAGGCCGATGTCCGCGGCGACCTCGTGCGGGGTCGGGTACCGCAGGTCCGGGTCCTGGTCCCACGACCACGGAGCCGTCGATCCGTGGTCGACGACCAGCAGCCGCCCGCCCGGCCGCAGCGCGTGGGCCGCCGAGCGCAGGACGGTCGCCCGGTCCAGGTCGAGGGGTGTGTGCAGGTAGTGGGCGCACACGAGGTCGAACGTGCCCTGCGGGAACGACGTGCGCAGGTCGTGCCGCGCGGCGGTGATCCGGTCGCCCAGGCCGCGGGAGCGGGCGAGGCCGGTGAGCCGTTCGACCGCCACGGCCGAGACGTCGACGGCGGTCACGCGCCAGCCCTGGCGGGCGAGCCACAGCGCGTCGCCGCCCTCGCCGCATCCAAGGTCGAGCGCGTCGCCGGGCGACAGCCCCGCATCGGGCGTGACCGTCTCGGTGAGGCGTACGTTCGGGCGCGGATCGGTGGCCGCCGCGCGGGCCGCGTAGACGCCGTCCCAGTACGTGACCGCGTTGTCGGTGCTCATCGACGTGCTCCTGTGGTCGGGGAAACGTGGACATCGGGGAACACGTCCGAGTCTTGACCGGCCCGCCGCGACCTGGCACGGGATCTTGCCGTTTCCGCAAGACACGCGGAGGGGGCCGGGAGTTCACCACGGTCCGCGCCGCCCCGGCCGCGGCCGCCCTGACCCGTTCACCGGCCCGGGTCCCCGGGGGTACGGATCGCCCGTCGTACGGCCGCGCGGAGCCAGTGGTGGGCCCCGTCGGCGGCGTGGCGGGGATGCCAGGCCATGCCGATGGTCAGGGGCGGCAGGGGCAGCGGGATGTCGAGGAGGCGCAGGCCGAGGGCGGTGGCGGTGTCGGTGAGGGGTGAGGGCGCCGCGCCCGGGAGCGCGGCGGGAACGAGGCAGACGACGTCGCCGCGGGCGGTGAGGGTCATCGCGGCCAGGTGGCTGGGGAGGGCCGCGGTCACCCGACGGCGCAGACCGTGCTCGGCCAGCGCGGTGTCGAGGGGGCCGGTGAACCGGCCGCGGCGGCTGACCGTGACGTGGTCGGCGTCGGCGAGCCGGGCCGGGGTCAGGGGGCCCTCGGCGAGGGGATGGCCGGGCCGCACGGCCGCCACCATCCTCACCGTGACCAGTTCCTCGACCCGGGTCTCGGGATCGACGTGGTCGATGGAACCGATCTCCAGGTCGATCCGGCCGTCGCGGAGCGCCGGCTGGGCTTCCAGTTCCTCCGTACGGAACCGCAGCGACACCCCCGGCGCCTCCTGCCGGGCCAGGAGCAGCAGCCCGGGGGCGAGGGCCGCGCCCACCAGGTCGGCGGTCTGGAGGGTGAAGGTGCGGCGCAGGGTGGCGGGGTCGGCCCCGGTCCCCGGGGTCAGCAGCGCCCCGAGGCGGCGTACCACGGCCGCGGCCTCGTCGCGCAGGGCCAGGGCGCGCGGCGTGGGGACCATGGTCTGCCCCGCCCGTACCAGGAGGGGGTCCTGGAGGATGCGGCGGAGGCGGCCCAGGGTGCGGCTCATCGCGGCCGGCGAGGTGCGCAGCCGGGCGGCCGCGCGGGTGACGCTCTGCTCGGCCAGGAGGGCGTCCAGGGCGACGGCGAGGTTGGCATCGATGCCCGCGTGGTCCGGACGCGCCCGGAGGTCCTGGTGCTCCGGGTGCTCCGGGTGATCCGGGTGATCGGGGGAGTCTGGGGAGTTGCGGGAGTCGGGGCTGTTCACCAGAAGGGGCTCCGTTCCAGGTCATCGCGGTTATTCCAGTACCGGCAATGATTCCATGCCGAAGTTCCTATTGTGGCAATGCCTTGCCCCTCCGCAGGATGAGGACGTACCGAATCCGGCACGATCCACGAGGATTTTCATGATCGTCATCACTGCCCCCACCGGGAACATCGGCCGCCACCTGCTGCCGCTGCTCCTCGACTCCGGCCCCGCCCGCGGCGAGCGGCTGCGCGTGATCGTGCGCGACCCCGCCCGCCTCTCCGACGCCGTGCGCGAACGCGTCGAGGTGATCACCGGCTCGCACGGCGACGCCGAGGTCGTCGACCGGGCCTTCGACGGCGCGGACGCCGTCTTCTGGCTCGTCCCGCCGGACGCCTCCCTGAGCCCGGAGGACGCCTACAGCGGCTTCACCCGCCCCGCCGCGAAGGCGCTCGCCGCCCACGGCGTCGGCCACGTCGTCGGTGTCTCCGCGCTCGGCCGCGGCACCCCGGTCGCCCACCGCGCGGGTCTCGTCACCGCCTCCCTCGCCATGGACGACCTCATCGCGGAGACGGGCGTCGCCTACCGGGCGCTGGCCAACCCCTCCTTCTTCGAGAACCTTCTGGAAGAGGCTGACTCGATCCGCGAGAAGGGCGTCTTCACCGACGCCGTCGCCGCCGACCGCAAGGCCCCCCTGGTGGCCGTCGCCGACATCGCCGCCGCCGCGGCCCGCCTGCTGCTGGACCGCTCCTGGACGGGCAACGGCAGCGTCCCGGTCCTCGGACCGCAGGACCTGTCCCCCGATGACCTGGCCCGCATCATGACCGAGCAGTTCGGCCGGCCCGTCCGCTACGAACGCCAGTCCCTCGACGACCTGCACACCACCCTCGTCGGCTACGGCCTCGACGAGGCGTTCGTCCGAGGCATCGCCGACATGAAACAGGCCAAGGACGACGGACTCGACGCAGGAGTCACCCGCACCCCGGACACCACCGGAGCCACCACCTTCGAACAGTGGTGCGCCCGGACCCTCAAGCCCGCCGTACTCTCCTGAAAGCACCCTCATGACCCCTGAGAACACCGAACCGACGGCCACCGGGAGCACCGAACCGACGGCCACCGGGAGCACGGCACCGCCCGTCACCGCGTTCCTGCTCGTCAAGACCACACCCGAGTGGCTCGCCCTGACCCCCGGGGAACGCGTGGACGCCTTCACCACCCAGGTCGTCCCCGCGATCGAGGCCCGGACGAGCGGCGTACGGTCGCGCTTCTACGACACGGAGTTCTACTCCGCCCGCGTCACCGACGTCTGGGTGTGGGAGGCCGACGACCACCAGGCCTACCAGCGCCTCATCGACGCGCTGCGCGAAACCCCTTTCTGGGACCGCTACTTCGAGGTCGTCGACCTCCTCGTCGGCACCGAGAACGGCTACGCCCGCACGTACGGCGTCGATGCGGTGGCCACCATCGCCACCTGACGGACCGTCACCGGAGGGGCGGTACGGGACCGGTGTCTTCCGGCGCCCCGTGCGCGAGGCACCGCCCGGCCCGTACCGGCGTCCCGCCCCCTGCCGCCCCTCACCACGGTCCGGAGCCGCTCGCATAGGGTTACCGCCCATGTGGCCAGGAGAGCAGCCGCCAGGGGGCGGGCAGAATCCGCAGCAGCCGGTACCGGGGGCGCAACCGAACCCGTACGGTCAGCCGGTGCCGGGGCAGCAACTGAACCCGTATCAGCAGCCGGTGCCGGAGCGGCAACCGAACCCGTACGGTCAGCCGGTGCCGGAGCAGCAACAGCGACCGAACCCGTACCAGCAGCCGAACCCGTACCCCCAGCCCCAGCCCCAGCCCCGGACCGTGCCGGCCGAGCGGTCCGGTGTGCCGGTGCCGCCGGCTCCGGGCGGGGGCCGCGGGCGCGCCGGGCTCGTCGCCGTCGCCGTGGCGGCGGTCGTCGTGGTCGCCGCGGGCGTGACCGGCTACGCCCTGCTCGGCGGCGGCGAGGACGGCAAGGCCGGCCCCGACCCCGCACCCACCACCTCCCCGTCGGCGTCCCAGAGCCAGGACAACCCCCGTACGGCGGACACCGGCACGGCCACGGTCGAGGGCTGGAAGGTCGTGGTGAACCCGAGCGCGGGGATCAAGTTCGACGTGCCACCGCAGTGGGCGCTCCGCTCCACCGGCTGGGTCACCTACGTGTCCGACAACGACGACCCCGACGACAAGCCCCTGATCGCCATGCGCGCCCCCGCCTTCCTGAAGGAACAGTGGTGCTCCTCGGACGACGACAAGGACGGCAGACCGGACCACTCCCCGCTGGCCGCGGCCGGCTCCCGGCGCAACAACGGCGCCAGGAGCACCGAGGACATCGCCTCCACCGACCCGGGGACGTGGGTGTACGGGCAGTACACCCAGCCCGACAGGACCAAGGTGAAGTCGGGCCCCGTGCAGCCGTTCACCACCGCCTCGGGCATCAAGGGCAGCCTCGGCAGCGCCTGGTCGGTCGGCGTGAACAGGTCGAAGAAGTGCTCCACGGACGGCAAGGCGTGGACGTTCGCCTTCAAGGACCCCCAGGGAGACCTCGCCTCCTGGTCGTTCTTCGCCGCCAAGGGCGTGTCCGGTGAGGTGCCGGAGGCGACCGTACGGAAGATCGCCGCCACCGTACGGACCTACGAGGCCCCGTCCACCTGAGCCGGACGGGAGGCCCCGGGGCTCAGGTTTCCCGCTCCGGGGCGTGTCCGGCGCGTCCGCTCAGCGCGGCCGCGGTCAGCGTGAGGTGCCGGATCAGTACCGCGGCCGCGGTGCCGGCGTCGCGGGCGAGCGCCGCCTCCTCCAGCCGGCGGTGCTCGTCGGCGCCGTCGCGGTGCGGGTCGCGCTGGGCGGACCAGCGGCGGGCGAGTTCGCTCGCGGTCCACAACCGGTCGAAGGTCTCCATGAGGACGGGATTGCCGCATCCCTCCAGCAGGGTGCGGTGGAAGACCCGGTGGGCCTCGGCCCAGACGGCGGTGTAGTGCTCGCCCTCCTCCGGTGCGAACGCCGGGGTGCGGGCGAGGCGGTGGTGGGCTGCCCGCACCCGGGCCTCCCAGTCGACGTCGCCACGCTCGACGGACATGCGCAGCATGACCGGTTCGATGGTCCGGCGGGCCTCCGCGATCTCCTGCCAGCGGCGGTCGGAGAAGGCCGGGACGGCGAAACCGCGGTTGGGCAGCCGGTCGGCCAGGCCCTCGCCGACCACCCGCACGAGCGCCTCACGCACGACGGCCAGGCTCACGCCCTGTTCCCTGGCGATGTCCTGGGGTTTGAGGGCGTCGCCAGGGGCGTGGTCCCCGCGCATGATCGCGTCCCGCAGGAGTGCGTAGACCTGCTCGGAGAGCATCCGCTTCCCCGGCGAGCCCGATGCAGGGCCCGATGCCGAGCCCGAGGTGTGTGCCGCTTCGTTCATGCCCTCAGCATAGACGATCCTAGAGATAATCGATTTTAAGTGTTACTGTCGATTAGCGGGCACGGGAAGCGGCCGAAACAGCCGAAACAACCCACGAATCTCTGGAACATCCCGTATGCCTGAAACACCCGAAAGGAACAACGCGTTGCGCGCCAACGACCCCTTCGCACGTCTCCCCGAGGCGGCGTCCTTCACCGTCACCAGCACCACCGTCAACGACGGCGCCCCCTGGCCGCCCGAGCAGTACTCGGGTGTCTTCGGTGTCCCCGGCGGCAAGGACCTCTCCCCGCAGCTGACCTGGAGCGGTGCCCCGGAAGGCACCATGAGCTACGCCGTCACGGTCTACGACCCCGACGCCCCCACCGGTTCCGGGTTCTGGCACTGGGCGGTCGCCGACATCCCCGCCGCCGTCACCGAGTTGCCCGAGGGCGCCGGCGACGAGACGGGCTCGGGCCTGCCCGACGGCGCCTTCCAACTGCCCAACGACGCCCGCGCCGCCCGCTTCATCGGCGCCGCCCCGCCGGCCGGGCACGGCCCGCACCGCTACTTCGTGGTGGTGCACGCCCTCGACGTCGAGTCCATCGGCGTCCCTGCCGACGCCACCCCGGCCGTCCTCGGTTTCACCATGGCCGGGCACATACTCGGCCGCGCGGTGCTGACCGCCACCGCCGAGACCCCCGCCTGACGGACCGCATGTCGCACCTCATCGACACCACGGAGATGTATCTCCGCACCGTCCTGGAGCTGGAGGAAGAGGGCGTGGTGCCGCTGCGCGCCCGCATCGCCGAGCGCCTGGACCAGAGCGGCCCCACCGTCAGCCAGACCGTCGCCCGCATGGAACGCGACGGCCTGCTGCGCGTCGCGGGCGACCGGCACCTGGACCTGACGGAGCAGGGCCGGCGGATCGCCACGCGGGTGATGCGCAAGCACCGGCTCGCCGAATGCCTGCTCGTCGACGTGATCGGGCTGGAGTGGGAGCAGGTCCACGCCGAAGCCTGCCGCTGGGAGCACGTGATGAGCGAGGCCGTCGAACGGCACCTCGTGCGGCTGCTGCGGCACCCGGCGACGTCGCCCTACGGCAACCCCATCCCCGGCCTGGAAGAGCTCGGCGACGCGCGCGGCGCCGCCGCCGAGCCGGTTCCCGGCGAGCGGGTGGTCAGTCTCAGCGCGCTCGCACCGGGGCCCGGCGGCGCGAACGCGGTCGTACGGCGGATCGGGGAGCCGGTCCAGAGCGACCCCCGGCTGCTGCGCACTCTGTGGCAGGCCGGGGTGCGACCCGGCGCGGTCGTGCGCGTGACGTCCTCGCCCGCGGGCGTGGCGGTCGGCAGCGGCCGGGAGATCGCCGAACTCCCCACGCGGACCGCCGCGCAGGTCTTCGTGGCCGCGCGGTGAGACCCGGCCCGTTGGCGGCCCGGTGACGGCCCGGCGGCCGGACTGCGACCGGACGCCGACCGGACACCGGGCCGTCACCGTGGTCCGTACGGCCGTGGTGCGTGCGGTCGTGGTGCGTGCGGTCGTGGTGCGTGCGGTCGTGGTGCGTGCGGTCGTGGTCCGTGCGGTGATGGTGCGTGCGGTCGTGGTCCGTGGTCCGTCCGGACATAGGCTGGCCGGGTGTTCGACTCGCCCGACCTCGACCTGGCGCCGTACGCGGATCTCGACACCGGCGGCTTCGTACGGCGCACCCATTGCAGCTGGCACACCGGGGGGATGGCGGTCGATGCTGGTCCAGTGCTTCACCCACGCCCGGGAAGCGGATTCCTTCGAACTCCCGGGAGTGGCTGACCTGCACCTCGTGCTGGCCGTCGGCGGGGAGGCGGTGATGCGGGTGCGCGACGGCGACGGCACCGGCGGCGGGCGAGCGGTCCGGCGCCGCTGGGCCCCAGGTCGCCTGGAGCTGATGGTCCCCGGCCGCCCCACCACCCGCAGTTACCGTGCGGTCTCGGCGATGCGGAGCGTCCAGGTGCACATACCGCGGGCCGCGGTCGAGCGGGCCGCGGCACACCTGGGCGGCCCTGCCCCCGACTTCGCCGCGATCCGCGCCTCGCTGTCAGCGGGGGACGAGGTCGTCGAACAGGTCGTGCGCGCGCTGCCGGCCGCCGCGCACGCCGGTGACCTGTACGCGGAGTCGGCCGCCGCCTTCCTCGTGACGCATCTGCTGGCGCGCGGCCGGGACCACCGGGTCCCGGGACCCGAGCACAGGGCCGTCCGCGAAGGCGTCGCGATCATGCACGAGCGCCTCGCCGATCCGCTGACCCTCGCCGACATCGCCGGCGAAGTGCACCTGAGCGTCTACCACTTCGTCCGCGTCTTCCGCGAAGCCACAGGTCAGACACCGCACCGGTACCTCACCGGGCTGCGGATCGAACGAGCGCGGCTGCTGCTGGCCGGCACCGGCCTCACCGTCGCGCAGATCGCCGAACGCTGCGGCTTCTCCGGTCCCGGGAGCCTGTCCTCGGCGTTCCTGACCCATGTGGGCGTCAGGCCGGCGGCGTACCGCCGGGACCTGTGACCGGACCGACGGCCGCGCTCCTGTGCTCCCCGCCTACTCCTTCGGGGGCTTGACGGCGATGTCCAGGTAGAAGGCGTCGATACTGCGGACCGCCGCCTCGAACTCCTCCAGGTTCACTGGCTTGGTGACGTAGGCGTTGGCGTGGTGGTGGTAGGCGCCGGTGACGTCGTCGGGCGCCGCGGACGTCGTGAGGACGACGACGGGGATCGTCCGCAGGTCGGCGTCCTCCTTGACGACGGCCAGGAACTCCCGGCCGTTCATCCGCGGCATGTTGAGGTCGAGCACGATCAGATCGGGGCGTTCGTTGCCCGGGTCGCGCAGGTAGTCCAGGGCGGCGATGCCGTCGGGGACCTGGGTGAGGTTGCGGGTGCCTCGCTCGGCGAGGGCGTCCTGGATGAGCATCGCGTCGGCGACGTCGTCCTCGACCAGCAGCACGTCGTAGGGGCGGGTTGCGGCGGCAGCCATGATTCACGAGCTCCGGGGTGTAGGACGGTGGACAGGATGTGCGCTGGTGGTGATCAGCCCGGGCCAGCGGCGCCGGGCTCCTTGCCGGCTGATGCTGACGGCCCGGCCGATCTCGGGATAACCGGCTCCGCTGGCGGCCGCGGTGAGCGCCGCCTGGTCCTCCAGACGCCGGACGGCCTCCTTGACGCCGCTCAGCACCCGCAGCCGTTCGAGCGCCCGGCTGCGGGACTGGGCCGCGTCGAGGGGCTCGGCCGGCGGGGCGACGGTGTCCGGTGCCAGATGCCGGGCGAGTTCGTCCACCATCCGGTTCACCAGCGCGACCGTCTCTCCGGAGGGCTGGGGAGGGGGGACGGAACCGGGCATGGGCCCAGGCTACGGCGTTGATCTCCCCTGGGACAACATACGTTGTCGGACCCTGGGTACAGTGAGCTTGCCGTGCGCCTGACCGGGGCCGGGACGACCTAGGGAGAGACGCGAACCGGGATGCGAAGCAAGCCGACCGACACCGGAGGTGCGTTCGCCGGCTGGACCACCCGGCGCTGGCTGCGGACAGGGGTCGCCACCGCGTCGATCGTCCTGGCGGTGCTGGGGTCGCTGGGGGGCTGGGCCATGTGGCGCACGTCGCAGATCACGGCCGACCTGGTCGACCGGCGTTCCCCCGCCCTGATCCAGGCCATGCGCGTGGAACAGGCACTCGTCAACCAGGAGACCGGGGTGCGGGGGTACGGCCTGTCGGGCCGCGCGGACTTCCTCCAGCCGTACGCCCAGGGCGTGCGTGACGAGAAGACGGCGCTGGGACGCCTGCGGCCCCTGGTCCAGGGCGACCCGCGGGCCGCCGCCGACCTGGCCGAGGTCGAGAAACTGGCCGGGACCTGGCAGCGGCGCATCGCCGACCCCGTTTCGAGCGCCTCCGCCGCGGACGCGGTGAAACTCGCCACGGACCGGGCGGCCGAGGGTAAGACCTCGTTCGACTCGCTGCGGCGCGCGATGGCCGGTCAGCAGGCCCATCTGGACGGCGAACGGGCGGCTCAGGCCCGGCAGCTCCGGCAGGCGCAGACGCTGCGCAACTGGATGTTCGCCGTCATCGCCGTCCTCATCGTGCTGCTCGCCGTCCTCGTCTTCGAGGGGCTGCGCCGCGGCATCACCGGCCCGCTCGGCCGACTGGGCGCGGACGCCCGTGACGTCGCGCGGGGCCGTTTCGACCTCTCCTTCACCGGCACCGGACCCGCCGACCTGCGCCGGCTCGCCGCGGACGTGGAGTCCATGCGCCGCCGCCTCGTGGAGGAACTCCAGGTCAGCGAGGAGGCCCGCCGGCTGGTCGACGAACAGGCGGAGGACCTGAAGCGGTCGAACACCGAACTGGAGCAGTTCGCCTACGTCGCCTCGCACGACCTGCAGGAACCGCTGCGCAAGGTGTCCAGCTTCACACAGCTGCTGCAACGCCGTTACGGAGGGCAGCTGGACGACCGGGCCGACCAGTACATCGCGTTCGCCGTGGACGGCGCCAACCGCATGCAGAACCTCATCAACGACCTGCTGGCCTTCTCGCGGGTCGGGCGGGTGCACAACGACCACCGGTCCGTCGACCTGGAGGAGATCGTGGGCAGGACGCTCGACGACCTCAGCGTGACCGTCGAGGAGACCGGCGCCGAGATCACGCACGACCCCCTGCCCACCGTCGTCGGCGACCCCACCCAACTGGGCACGCTCTGGCAGAACCTGCTGTCCAACGCCATCAAGTTCCGCAGCCCCGACCACACGCCGCACATCCACATCAGCGCCGCGCGGGACGGCGACACCTGGGAGTTCGCCGTCAGCGACAACGGCATAGGCATCGCTCCCGAGTTCCAGGAGAAGGTCTTCATCATCTTCCAGCGCCTCCACACCAAGGACGCCTACCCGGGCACCGGCATCGGCCTGGCGATGTGCAAGAAGGTCGTGGAGTTCCACGGCGGGAGCATCGGGATCGACCCCGCCTACAAGCTGGGCACCCGCGTCGTCTTCACCCTCCCGGTCGCCGAGAGCGAGAGCGAGAGCGAGACCGAGGCCGTTGCCGAGCCCGAGCCCGGGGCCGCATCCGGGGCGGGGGCCGCTTCCGGGGCCGAGTCGGAGGCCGGGACCGCGTCCGAGGAGAGAGGGACGCAGCCGTGACCGACCGAGCCACGGGCCGCGCGGACCGGTTCAGCATCGTCCTCGTGGAGGACGACGACGGCGACGC
Organism: Streptomyces sp. NPDC056160; assembly: GCF_042268205.1. NCBI lineage: Bacteria > Bacillati > Actinomycetota > Actinomycetes > Kitasatosporales > Streptomycetaceae > Streptomyces > Streptomyces sp. NPDC056160. The sequence continues at coordinate 8,066 of NZ_JBHJUW010000101.1, read as the reverse complement.
CCTCCTGGTCGAGGAACTCCTCTACGACACCGACCTGTCGTACACCCTCACACGCTGCCGCACCGCCGCCGAAGCACGCGCCGCGCTCGCCACGCGCCCCGCCGACTGCGTCCTGCTCGATCTGCACCTGCCCGACGCGACCGGAGTGGAGACGGTCCACGCGGTCGAGGCGGACACCCGGGCCGCCATCATCGTCCTGACCGGACTGGACGAACCCCGCGCCGGCGTCGACGCCCTCGCCGCCGGTGCCCAGGACTACCTCGTCAAGGGCAAGGTCGACCCCGACCTGATGCAGCGCGCCGTCCGCTACGCCATCCAGCGAAAGCAGGCCGAGCGCGCCAACGCCGCCCTCCAGATCGGACGCCTGCGCGCCGAGGAGAACGCCCGCCTGGAACGCGGGCTGCTGCCCGAACCCCTGCTGTCCTCCACCGCCGTCACCGCGTCCTCCCGCTACTACCCGGGCCGCGCCCAGGCCCTGCTCGGAGGAGACTTCCTCGACGTCGTCCAGACCGACGACGGGCAGGTCCACGCGATCATCGGGGACGTCAGCGGCCACGGCCCCGACGCCGCCGCGCTCGGCGTCTGCCTGCGCATAGCCTGGCGCGCCCTGACCCTCGGCGGCCACCGCGACCAGCACCTGCTCCACCTGCTGGAACAGATCCACATCGCCGAACGCACCGGCAGCGACCTGTTCGCCACCTGCACCCTCATCACCCTGGACGCGGACGCCGGCACCGTCACCCTGCACCTGGCCGGCCACCACGAACCCCTCCTCGTCACGGACGAGGGCACCCGGCAGGTGACCGCCGCCCACGGCATCGCCCTCGGCATCGCGCCCGGAGTGGGCAAGTGGGCCGCCACCACCCTCGCGCTGCCCGCCCGCGGAGCGCTCGTCGCCTACACCGACGGGCTCATCGAGGGCTTCGCCGACAGCACCGACGAACGGCTCGGCGTCGAGGGTCTGCTGGGCATCATCGACACTCTCCAGGCCCCCGACCCCGGCACCCACCTCGACCAGCTCATCGCCCGCACCCGCACCCTCAACGCCGACCGGCACACCGACGACCTGGCCGTCCTGCGCCTGGACTGGGACCTCACCGCGTCCGGCCTCCGCAGCGGCACCTGGCGCGCCGAGCGGTAGCGACGGGCGGCAGACAAGAGCGACGGGCGGCAGACAAGGGCGCCGAGGGTGCTGAGGGCGCTGAGGGATCCGTGGGCGCTGAGGGATCCGAGGGGGCCGAGGCGCTGGGGGCGTTGGGGGAGACGGGACACTGGGGGCCGGGGGTACGGGGCGCGGGGGGAGCCGCTGGTCACCGATGTGATCCGGGTGATCCGGTTACGGCGAAGCCCTCATTCCGTTTCCTGTCGCACTCCCGTGACAGTTCGGGCGACAAACCGTCGAAGCAGGCTGCCTATGCTTCATGTGTCGCCGCCCCCCACCCTCACCGACCACCGGACACCGACCGGTGAGAAGCGGCATGAAGTCCTTCGACCTCTGCGTCTCCGTCTGCGTCTCCGTCTGCGTCTCCAGGAGCCACTTTCATGCCCACCGTGTCCGCGCGCCGTTCCGTCCTCGCCGCCGCCGCCGCCCTCGCCGCCGCCCTCGGCGCCACCGCCGCCCTCCCGGCCGCCTCCGCCGCGGCTGCCGGCCGAACCGCCCACGCCGCCGTCAGCACCGACCCGGGCGCCCGCTACGCGGGCAAGGCCGTCTCCATCGGCCCGAACCTGGTCGCCGTCCTGCGCAACGACCCTAAGGCGGGCGGCCCCGAGGCGTGGATCCGCGCGGTCTCGGCGAACTGGAAGCCCGGTGACGCCTACATGTCCCGTGTCCTGACCGAACTGGACCGCGGCCACCTCACGGCCAAGCAGGGCAACCTGTCGCTGAAGCTGACCGGCGTGGGCGGCTCCGCCCCCGCGCTGCAGGTCCACAGCGACAAGGGCACCACCAAGACCTACGCGCTCCCCAAGGCCGGCTCGCCCGACGCGCGGGGCTGCACGATCGTCCACGAGGCGTCCATCGGCGCCGGAACCCTCGCCGTGCTCAGCAACGGCCCGGCCGGCCCGCGGGCCTTCTTCGAGGACGCCGACGACCACACCCGGTTCGCCGGCGTCGTCGACCGCAGCCACCCCGCCCTGCCCGAGAGCGCCGGGTTCCTCGCCCGCATCGTCGACCCCGACGGCCCGGCGCCCAAGCTCGTCACCAACATGGAGGGCGGCGGCCACCCCGCCACCACGACCGCGTTCCCGGCTCCCGGCTGCGTCAAGTGACCCGTAGCGCACCGCGCGCCTGAACCGGGACCGGCCGGGTACGGCCCCCTGCCCCGCCCGAGCCGAGGGGGCCCGGCCCGGTCACGCCCGCGGGATCGCGTACCGGACCCGCCCGTGCCGTGGTGACCACCAGCTGGTCACCACGGCACGGGCGTTCCGTCCCAGGAGAAGAACGCGCCGGTCGGCCCGTCGTCCGGCAGGAGCGCCAGCCGTACGGCACCCCGCGCGGCCTCCTCCGGATCCCCGCCGGCCGCGGCCGCACGGGCGTTGAGGTCGGTGGCCCGCAGGCCGGGGGCGAGCGCGTTGACCTTGAAACCCTCCCCGGCCAGCGTCTGGGCGTACAGGACGGTGAGGGCGTTGAGGGCGGTCTTCGACGACCGGTAGGCAGCCGCGCCGCCGCTGCCCGGGGCGAACTGGGGGTTCGGGTTCGTGCTCCAGGTCAGTGACCCGGTCCCGCTGGACACGTTGACGATCCGGGGGTGCGGGGAGCGGCGCAGGGCGGGCAGGAAGGCGTTGGTGACCGCGGCGACCCCGAACACGTTGGCCTCGTACGTACGCCGGAACTCCTCCGTGCCGGTCTCGGTCGGCTGGGCCAGTGAGGGCGAGATGCCCGCGTTGTTGACCAGTACGTCGAGGCGGTCCACCTCTCCCGCGGCGGCGGCGATGCTGTCCGGGTCCGTCACGTCGAGGACCAGCAGCCGCGCCGCGCCCCCCATCTCCTCGACGGCCCGCCGCCCGCGCCCGGCGTCGCGGGAACCCACGTGGACGGCGAAACCCTCCGCCACGAGCAGCCGGGCGATCTGCTGTCCGATGCCCTTGTTGGCACCGGTGACCAGTGCTGTGCGATCGTTCATGACAGCCACGGTCCCCCGGCGGCATCCGCCGTGCCAGGGGCAACCTGTACCAGGCTGTACCGGGCGAGCGGGAGGAGCGGTCATGGCGCGACAGGAACTGGCCCGCTTCCTGCGGGAGCGCCGCGCGGCCCTGCGCCCGCACGAGCTGGGCCTGCCCGCCGGGCTCCCGCGCCGCACCCCGGGGCTGCGCCGCGAAGAGGTGGCGGAGCTGGCCCACATGTCCGTCGACTACTACACGCGGCTCGAACAGGCCCGCGGCCCCCGCCCGTCGCCCCGCATCCTCGACGGGCTGGGACGGGCCCTCCGCCTCGCACCGGCCGAACGCAACCACCTGTTCCGCCTGGCCGGCACGAGCGCGCCGCCGCCCGCCACCGGCGCCGTACGGCGCGTGCGCCCGCACGTGGCCCGGATGCTCCGGCGCCTGCCGGACACCGGCGCGATCGTCACCGACGCGACCTACGGCGTCGTCGCCTGGAACCCGCTGGCCCAGGCCCTGCTGGGCGGCGACCTCGCCACGGGCACGGTGAACCTGGCCCGCCGCCGGTTCCTCGCCGGGGGACCGGCGCGCGAATCCTCCGGCAAGGAGGAGTTCGGACACATCGTGGTCGCCCGCCTGCGCCGGGCCGCCGACCGCTACCCGCACGATCCGCGGCTCGCCGCCCTGCTGGCCGAACTCCACGCGGACAGCGAGGAGTTCCGTCACCTGTGGGAGACGCGTCCGGTGCACGCCCCGGGCCACCGCACCAAGGTCCTCGACCACCCGACGGCGGGCCGGCTGCGCCTGAACTGCGATGTCCTCCTCGTCCCCGACGACGACCAGGAGGTCGTCCTGATCACCGCCGACCCCGGCTCCCCCTCGGCCCGGACGCTGAGCAGGCTGGCCGCACACTGAACACGCTCCGGCCGCACGTCCCCGATTCCTGCGACACGGCCCCGGCGTTCTTCAACCCCCGGGCGTACGTCCCCGGGCCGATGCCGCCGCGTCGGCGCCTGGCTAGCCTGACGGCATGGACGCCACACCGACCACGCCGCCGTCCGCGTGCCCCGCACCGCACGGCGGCCCCGCGCGCCGCGCTCTGCCCGCCGAGGGGACGCACCGCCGGATGACCGGTTCGAAGGCCATGGCCTGGGCGGGCGCAGTGCTGTACTTCCTCCTGATGACCCTGCTCGTGGCAGGGGCGACACATCCCTCGGACGTCGCCCACGCCGTCGGGGCACTGCTCGCCGCGACCCTGCTCGCCGGCACGGTCCGCCGCATGCCGTCGCTCGCCCTGGCCCTGACGCTCCTGGGGTCCTTCGCCGTGCTGGCGGGCCCCGCCGGCTCCCTGCGGGCGAGCTACGACGTGGCGTTCCAGGCCCGGTTCCTGTCCTTCCTCGCGGTCGACCTCGTCCTGGCGGTCATCGTCGCCACCCGCACCAGGCGTGCGTCGACCACCGCCGTAACCGTGACCTTCCTCATGGAGGCCGCCCTGGTCAGCGGCTATGCGCACGGCAACGACCTGCTCGCCGACGGCGTGATCGCCCTGCTGGCCCTGGCCGCGTCCTGCATGGTCGGTCTGCTGGTGCGCGAGCGCCGCACACACGCGGTGGCGCTGCGCAGGCAGGAGGTGGCCGAGGCCGTGACGGCCGAACGGCTGCGTATCGCCCGCGAGTTGCACGACATGGTCGCGCACAGCATCGGCATCATCACCATCCAGGCCGGGGTCGGAAGCCGGGTCATCCAGACGCAGCCCGCGGCGGCCCGCGAAGCGCTGCGCGCCATCGAGACCACCAGCAGGGAGACCCTGTCGGGCCTGCGGCGCACCCTGGTGGCGCTCCGCCGGGCCGACCCGGCCGGCCCGGGCGGGGCGGCGCCGGGAAGGGCGGCGCTCGCACCCTCACCCGGACTCGACGACCTCGAACAGCTGGCGGCGGCGACCGCGGACGCGGGCGTGCGCGTCGAGGTGCGCCGCAGCGGCGAACGGCGGCCCCTGCCCGCCGACATCGACCTGTCCGCCTACCGTATCGTCCAGGAGGCGCTGACCAACGTGGTCCGCCACGCGGGCACCGGGAACTGCCGGGTGAGCGTCGACTACGGGGACGAGGAGCTGTCCGTGGAGATCGTGGACGACGGGCGCGGCGCCGCCGGGGACGGTCCGGCGCACGGCTTCGGTCTCGTCGGCATGCGCGAGCGGGTCGGCCTGCTGCACGGCCGGCTCAGCGCCGGGCCGCGCCCCGAGGGCGGCTTCCGGGTGGCGGCCCGGCTGCCGCTGCCCGAACCCGCCGCGGTCCGGGCGGCGGCCCCGTGACCGTCCGCATCGTGCTCGCCGACGACCAGCCGCTGGTGCGGTCGGGACTGCGCGTGCTCGTGGCCGACCACCCCGACCTGGAGATCGCCGGGGAGGCCGCCACCGGCGCCGAGGCGGTCCGGCTGGCCGTCGACCTCGCGCCCGACGTCGTGGTGATGGACATCCGCATGCCCGGCATGGACGGCATCGAGGCCACGCGCCGCATCACCGCCGGCGCCGGGACGACCCGCGTGCTCGTCCTCACCACGTTCGACGAGGACGAGTACGTCTACGGTTCCCTGCGGGCCGGTGCCAGCGGCTTCCTGGTCAAGGACATGGCGCTCGACGACATCCTCGCGGCGATCCGCGTGGTCGCGGCGGGCGACGCACTGATCGCACCGAGCGTGACGCGCCGTCTGATCGCGGACTTCGCCGACCGCCCCGCCGCCGCGCCGCGGCGCCCCGCCCGTGCGGTCGAGGGCCTGACCGAACGGGAACGGGAGGTGCTGACCCTGGTCGGCCGCGGCCGGTCCAACACCGAGATCGCGCAGGACCTCTTCATCACCGTGGCCACGGCCAAGTCGCACGTGTCACGGCTGTTCACCAAGCTGGGCGCCCGGGACAGGGTGCAGCTCGTGATCACCGCCTACGAGACGGGACTGGTCGGGCCGCCCGAGTGAACCGGCGTGCCGCCGGGCGCCGGGCGGGCAGGACCGCGGCCCGGCACCAGCGGACCGCTTCCCTCCTCCACGACGCCTCTCCCGTTCTCCACTTCTGCCGCTCCATCAGGTGAAGAGCCGGGCGGCGGCGCACGCGAGGTTGACGCGGGCGTGACCGCGCGGCGGCGGGCGGCGTTAGGCCGCTCCCGTCCGGAAGGAACCCCGCCTCATGAGCGCCCCCGCGCCCTTTCCGCGTATCGTCACCGCCGCCGTCGGCGTCCTCGCCGTCCTCGTCGCCGCCGGGGTCGTGGCGTTCACGTCCGGCGGTGCCGCAGGCCGTGCCGCCCCGCAGCCCGGACCGTCCCGCGCACCGATGCCCGGGCCCGCTTCGGGACCGTCCGCCCGCCCCACCGGCCGGCCCGCGGTGCCGACGCCGGAGGCGAGCTGCCTGCTCTACGACTTCGAGTGCCAGGCGGCGGGAGGCGAGGGCGGCCCGGTGCCGCAGCCGTCCACGGCGGCGGGCGGCACGTGAGCCGTCACCTCACCTCTTCAGGACGATCGGCACGGCCGGCCCAGCCCCGCGACGATCAACGCCAGGACCACCGCAGAGGCCGTCCGATCACTCGGCGGGCGGCGTGCGGCGGCCCTGCTGCGGGCGCCGGTGACGCTGGACGGCCCCGTAGGTCTTGTGCAGCGCCGCGGTCGTGGCGTCGAAGGAACGCTGCGCGACACCGACGAACAGGCAGTCCACGACGGCGAGTTGGGCGATGCGGCTGACGGTCGCGCCGGACCGGAAGGGCGCGTCCCGGGCGCGGGTCGTGAGCACGAGGTCCGCGCTCCGCGCCAGACTGGAACGCGCGAAGTTGGTGAGGGCGATGGTGGTGGCGCCCCGCTCGGCGGCCGCCTGGAGCGGCTCGACGGTGTCCTCCGTCTCCCCGGAGTGGGATATGGCCACGGCGACGTCACCGGGCCCGAGCAGCGCGGTGGCGGTGAGCGCGGCGTGCCGGTCGGTCCAGATGAACGCCATGTGGCCGATGCGGTGCAGTTTCTGGTGCAGGTCCTGGCCGACGAACGCGCTGGCGCCGACACCGAAGACGTCGATCCGCCGGGCCCCCGCCACCGCGTCCACCGCACGCTCCAGCACGCCGATGTCCAGCCCGGCCCCGGAGTCCTCCAGGGCGCGGACCTCGTTGTAGACGACCTTGCCGACGATCTCGCTCAGCGTGTCGGTCGGGCTGATGTCGCCGGCCGGCACCCGGCGTTCGCCGCCGAGGGCGTGCTCGTGGGCCGCGGCCGCGGCCAGAGCCAGGCGCAACTGGGGGTAGTTGGGGAGCCCGATGGCCCGGGAGAAGCGCATGACCGTGGCGACCGAGGTGTCGGCCCGCCGGGCCAGCGCGCTGATGGACAGCTCCGCCGCCTGCGCCGGGTCGGCCAGCACAGCGTCGGCCACCCGACCCTCGGAAGGCGCGAGGGACGGCAGTGACGTGCGGATGCGCGCGAGTATCGCGGCGGGTGACGCGTCCTGCGCCACCGGTGCGCGGGTCGACTTCGTACGGGCCATGGGCCGTTGCCTCCTCAGCGGATGGCCACAGCGTAAGCACGCCCGGGCGGCGCGTCAAAAAGTTACGGGTTCGGTTGCGTGAGGTTACTTATTGACATGTGGAGGGCGGCCTTCTGATACTCGCTGGACCGCGATCCGCGCCGATCACCGGCCCTGTGGCCGTCCGTGACCGTCCGACGCGCCGGATCCCGCAGACACGAAGGCGTGTTGGATGACATCAGCAGTGGCTGTGGACCTCGGCAAGACCGGCTGCCGTGCCGTCCTGTGGGACAGCGCCGGTCCCGCCGGGGACGCCCCCGGGATCCACGAGGTGCCCGGCGCCCCGGGCCTCGCCGCCGACGGCGGAGTGGCGGCGGCCCGCGCCGCCGTACTGGCCGCCGTCCTCCCCCTGCTCGGGCCCCAGCCCCGTACGAGAGCGGCGGCCGTCTGCGTGGGCGCCGCCGGGGCGGCCTCCGCC
>NZ_JBHJUW010000100.1:27560-32685 GCF_042268205.1 Streptomyces sp. NPDC056160 | reverse complement strand
ACCGGGGCCCCTTCCGTACGTGCGGGTGGCTACGCCGTCTTCTGCTCCCCCGTGCCCCGGCCGCGGGCGTCGCGCGGGATCAGGGTCGGGTTGACGTTGGAGAGGACCACGTCGGCGGTGATGACGACGCGGGCGACGTCCTTGCGGGACGGGACCTCGTACATCACGCCCTGGAGGACCTCCTCCATGATGGCGCGCAGGCCGCGCGCGCCGGTCTGGCGGAGGATGGCCTGGTCGGCGATGGCCTCCAGCGCCTCGCGCTCGAAGTCCAGCTCGACACCGTCGAGTTCGAACAGGCGCTGGTACTGCTTCACCAGGGCGTTGCGCGGCTCGACCAGGATCTTCAGCAGGGCCTCGCGGTCCAGGTTGTGGACCGAGGTGATGACGGGGAGGCGGCCGATGAACTCGGGGATCATGCCGAACTTGACCAGGTCCTCGGGCATGACGTCCTCGAACTGGTCCTTGGCCTCCAGCTCCCGCTTGGAGCGGATCGTCGCGCCGAAGCCGATGCCCTTGGCGCCCGCGCGGCCCTCGATGATCTTCTCCAGGCCGGCGAAGGCACCGCCCACGATGAACAGGACGTTCGTCGTGTCGATCTGGATGAACTCCTGGTGCGGGTGCTTGCGGCCGCCCTGCGGCGGGACCGAGGCCGTGGTGCCCTCCAGGATCTTGAGCAGGGCCTGCTGGACGCCCTCGCCGCTCACGTCCCGCGTGATCGACGGGTTTTCGCTCTTACGGGCGACCTTGTCGATCTCGTCGATGTAGATGATCCCGGTCTCGGCCTTCTTGACGTCGTAGTCGGCCGCCTGGATCAGCTTCAGGAGGATGTTCTCGACGTCCTCGCCCACGTACCCCGCCTCGGTCAGCGCCGTGGCGTCGGCGATGGCGAACGGTACGTTCAGCATGCGGGCCAGGGTCTGGGCCAGCAGGGTCTTGCCGGACCCGGTCGGGCCGAGCAGGAGGATGTTGGACTTGGCCAGCTCGATGGCGTCCTCGCGGCTCTGGCCGCCGCCGTTCTCCCCGGCCTGGACCCGCTTGTAGTGGTTGTACACCGCGACGGACAGGGCCTTCTTGGCGGCCTCCTGGCCCACCACGTAGCCGTCCAGGAACTCGTAGATCTCGCGGGGCTTGGGCAGTTCCTCCCAGCGCACCTCGCTGGTCTCCGCGAGTTCCTCCTCGATGATCTCGTTGCAGAGATCGATGCACTCGTCGCAGATGTACACACCGGGCCCTGCGATGAGCTTCTTGACCTGCTTCTGGCTCTTGCCGCAGAACGAGCACTTGAGCAGATCGCCGCCGTCACCGATGCGTGCCACGGTGTGCTTCCCCTTCGCCTGGGAGACGCCTGGACGCGTAGAGTCCAGCGGCTCCTGGTGCTGCCTTATGTCGACGGTACCTTGCCGGGCCCCCCGTTCGGGCCCCCCTTGGCACGGTTCACTTGGACGTGACCGCGCCAAGGGGCGACGGGCGGGTGCGGTGTCCGCGTCAGCGGACGGAGGCGTTGTTCATCTTGCGGGTGGAAATGATCTGGTCGACGAGCCCGTAGGACAGGGCCTCCTCGGCCGTGAGGATCTTGTCGCGCTCGATGTCCTCGCGGATCTTCTCGATCGGCGTGGTGGAGTGCTTGGCCAGCATCTCCTCCAGCTGCGCGCGCATCCGGAGGATCTCGTTGGCGGCGATCTCCAGGTCGGAGACCTGGCCGCGGCCGGTCTCGCTGTAGGGCTGGTGGATCAGCACGCGCGCGTTCGGCAGGGCCATGCGCTTGCCCGGCGTACCGGCGGCCAGCAGGACCGCGGCGGCGGAGGCCGCCTGGCCCATGCAGACCGTCTGGATGTCGGGCTTGACGAACTGCATCGTGTCGTAGATGGCCGTCAGCGCGGTGAAGGAACCACCGGGGCTGTTGATGTAGACCGAGATGTCACGGTCGGGGTCCATCGACTCCAGGCACAGCAGCTGCGCCATGACGTCGTTGGCGGAGGCGTCGTCGATCTGGACGCCGAGGAAGATCACGCGCTCCTCGAAGAGCTTCGCGTACGGGTCGTACTCGCGCACGCCCTGCGAGGTGCGCTCCACGAAGCGCGGGATGACGTAGCGGGACTCGGCCGTGGGGCCGGTGTACTCGGCGCGGGTCCGGTCGTAGATGCCGCTGCCGGGGAAGTCGTTCACGATGTCTCCTGGAAAGGGGCTGGGCGGTCGGCTGGGGGCTGGCTGGGCTGAGCCGGCTCAGGCCCCGGTGCCGCCACCGCCCGGCATGCCGGCGGCGTGCGTGATGACGTCGTCGATGAGGCCGTACTCCTTGGCCTCGTGGGCGTCGAACCAGCGGTCGCGGTCCGAGTCGCGGGTGATCTGCTCCACCGACTGGCCCGTGTGGTGGGAGGTCAGCTCTGCCATGCGCTTCTTGGTGTGCAGCAGCCGCTCGGCGTGGATCTTGATGTCGGAGGCCGAACCGGCCAGACCGGCGGAGGGCTGGTGGATCAGGATCTCGGCGTTGGGCAGCGCGAAGCGCTTGCCGGGCGTGCCCGCGCTCAGCAGGAACTGGCCCATCGAGGCCGCCAGGCCCATGGCGATGGTCACCACGTCGTTCTTGATGTACTGCATGGTGTCGTAGATCGCCATACCGGCCGTGATGGAACCGCCGGGGCTGTTGATGTACAGGAAGATGTCCTTGTCCGGGTCGGCGGCAAGGAGCAGCAGCTGTGCGGTGATCTTGTTCGCGATGTCGTCGTCCACGGGCTGGCCGAGGAAGATGATCCGCTCGCCGAGCAGCCGGTTGTACACCTGGTCGCCGAGGCCACCACCGATGGAGGGCTCGCCGGCGGCGGAGGGCATCAGATTCGTCACGTATCCACCTGCTCGTCTTACGACGGCGCCGGGCCGTCTCACGTGTTCTGCCGGGGCGTGGGGCCGTCCGGCCGGTTTCGGGGACTCCCCTGCCCTCGTATTCATGGACCCTAACGCGCGGGCCCCTTCGGGGAATCCCGCGAACGGGAGTGTTCGCCGGGGGCGTAGCGCCGGGGCCCGTGGGACGGGGGTGGCCAGGTAGGACGACGGGCCCTGGGGAGCAGTGCCCCAGGGCCCATCGTACGTACGCGGCGGACGCCGCGCGGGGATCAGGCCCCGGCCTTCTCCTCGCCCTCGGTGCCCTCGGCGGAAGCGGCCTCGGCGCTCTCGCCCTCGGCGGCCTCGTCCTCCTCGTCGTCCAGGTCGACGATCTCGCCGTTGGTGTCCTTCACGGTCGCGGCCTCGACCACGACGGCCAGGGCCTTGCCGCGGGCGACCTCGCCGACCAGCAGCGGAACCTGGTTCTGCTGGACGACCGCCTGCGCGAACTGGTCGGGGGACATGCCGGAGGAGGCGGCACGCCGCATGAGGTGCTCGGTGAGCTCCTCCTGGCTGACGTTGAGCTTCTCCTTGTTGACCAGCTCGTCGAGGACGAACTGGGTCTTGATGCCCTTGACCGCGGCCTCGCGGGTCTCGGTCTCGAACTCCTCGGCGGTCTTGCCCTGGATCTCCAGGTACTTGTCGAGGGTCAGACCCATCTGACCGAGCTGGTGGTGCTCGAGGTTGTGCTTGCGGGTGTTGATCTCGTCCTCGAGCAGCTTCTCGGGGACCGGGATCTCGGCCAGCTCCAGCAGCTTGTCCAGGACGCGCTCCTGGGCCTGCGTGGCCTGGTCGTACTGCTTCATGCTCTCCAGGCGCTTGCGGCTGTCGGCGCGCAGCTCCTCGAGGGTGTCGAACTCGGAGGCGAGCTGGGCGAAGTCGTCGTCCAGCTCGGGCAGTTCGCGGGAGGCGACCTGGGTGACCTTGACGGTGACCTCGGCCTCCTTGCCCGCCCCGGAGCCGCCCTTCAGCTCGGAGGTGAAGGTGGCCTCGCCACCGGCCTCCACGCCCTTCACGGCGTCGTCGATGCCGTCCAGCAGCTCACCGGAGCCGATGGTGTAGGAGACGCCGTTGGCGATGCCGTCCTCCAGCACCTCGCCGTCGACCTTGGCCTCCAGGTCGATGGTGACGACGTCGCCGTCCTCGGCGGCGCGCTCGACCGGGCTGGTCGAGGCGAAGCGCTCGCGCAGCTGCTCGACCGCCTTGTCGACGTCCTCCTCGGTCACCTCGACGGCGTCGACCTCGACCTCGATGCCGGAGTAGTCCGGGATCTCGATGGTCGGGCGGATGTCCACCTCGGCGGTGAAGTTCAGCGTCTCGCCGTCCTTCAGCTCGGTGATGTCGACCTCGGGCTGACCCAGCGGGTTCAGCTCGGCGTCGTTGACCGCGTCGGTGTAGAACTTGGGAAGCGCGTCGTTGACGGCCTCCTCCAGAACCGCACCGCGGCCGAACCGCTGGTCGATGACCCGGGCCGGGATCTTGCCCTTGCGGAAGCCCTTCACCGTGACCTGCTGGTTGATCTTCTTGTACGCCGCGTCGAGGCTGTCCTTGAGCTCCTCGAAGGGCACCTCGACAGTGAGCCGAACCCGAGTCGGGTTCAGGGTCTCCACGGCGCTCTTCACGGTTCGGTCTCCTTGTGGCTGACTTCTTGGATTTCGCCGGAGCCAGAGGGTTGTCCGGCGGATTCGCCGCCCGGAGGAGTTCGTAGGCCAGGAGGCCGGACACACGGGCGCGCAGTCTGCATAGTAACCGCAGCCGCTCAACGCCCCAAAAGGCGATCACGGGAATCATGGGAATCACGGGATCCGCCGGGCCCACGGGGTGCCCACGGCGGGTCCAGGACGTGGGCAGTACGGGCCCAGGGTGGGACCAGAGGGAATCCGGTGTGTCCGCGGCGCGACTGCTGTGCGGCCGCTGTGCGACTGCTGTGCGGCCACGGGAATCACCCGGGGCACGTGCGGTGGCGCCGACCGGGCGGCCGGCGGGTGGTCGGGGTGGCGGGATTTGAACCCACGGCCTTCCGCTCCCAAAGCGGACGCGCTACCAAGCTGCGCCACACCCCGTCTGGTGCGACACGTAGGGTACATGCCCGCAGGCAGTACGGCCTCCGCAATTCCGTCGCGGGGTGTCTGGGCGGGGTGGCGGGGTGCGCGCGCCCCGGGGTGGCGGGGGGGGCGCCCCCCCGTCCCCATTTCGCCCGGCCCCGGGGGAGGCGCGGCGGGCGGGGGTGGGCCCGCCGCGGGGC
>NZ_JBHJUW010000100.1:0-27550 GCF_042268205.1 Streptomyces sp. NPDC056160 | reverse complement strand
GCCGGCGGCCCCCCCCCCCCGCGCCGGGGGGGGGGGGGGGGGGGGGGGGGGGGGGGGGCGCCCCCCGGGGGGGGGGGGGGGGCCCCCACCCCGGTCCAGATGTCGCCGTCCGCCGGGTACGGCGCGGCGTCCTGGGTTGCGCCCGCCGCGGGGCCCGTCCCGGGCTTACGGTCCCGTCCCGGTGGGACAGGGCTCCGCCCCGGCACCCCGGTCTCCCACCGGCGGGCTGAGAAGGCCCCCTTTCCTTGGGCCCCGCCCCGGCCCCCTTGTCCCCCGCGGGCGGGATGAGAGCGCACCCCTCCCCGGGGCTCCTCCGCGCCGGGGCCCGGTCTCCCACCCACCCACCCGACTCGGTAGGGAACGAGTCACCCTCCCGGGGCTCCGCCCCGGACCCCACGCGGGAACTCCGCCCCCCCCGCACCCCCAGCGGGGCTCCGCCCCTGCACCCCAGCACGACACAGGCCCAGCACCCAGCGCAGCGCGTGCCCTGCACCCAAGCGCAGCGCGGGGCCGGCGCCCCGGCAGGGCTCGGGCCGGCACCACGGCGGAACGGGAGCCGACACCACGGCAGGGATCAGGCCGGCGCCCCGCGAGGCGAGGAGCGGGACCCCGGCGGACTCGGGACGACACCCCGGCCCGACGCGGGCCGGCGTCTCGGCAGGGCTCGGGCAGTGACCGGCAGCGGGGTTCGTGTAGCCGACGAGCACGGTCGGGCAGCCGCATACCCCCGGACGCTCCGCGTCGGGCCACGTGGAAGGGGTGTGCGGGGAAGGGGTGGGACCCGCTACGATGCCTGTGTGCCGCGGTCACCCGACCAGCGGCGCGCGTTGTGTGCGGGCGTAGCTCAATGGTAGAGCCCCAGTCTTCCAAACTGGCTACGCGGGTTCGATTCCCGTCGCCCGCTCCAGACGACTCAGGGCCAGGTCAGAGGATCAATCCTCCGCCTGGCCCTGATCTGTTCCCGGGGCTGTGTTCAGTCCGGCGTGTCCCCCGCGTGCCCCTTCGGACGCCGCCCCTTGTCGACGAGGCCGCTCACCGCGTCGGCGATGAGCCGATCACGCTCGGCGCTCGCGTGCTGGTAGATCAGCGCGGCACGTGCGGTGCTGTGGCCCATGCGCGCCATCAGCTCCCGAGTGCTGGCGCCGGTCGATGCGTTCGCGATGGCGCCGAAGTGGCGGGAACTGGCTGACCGGCTGGCCGAGCAGATCAGGAGGGGCGACTACGCCCCCGGCCAGCAGTTGCCGCACATCCGGGAGCTTGTGGACGCCGGCGAGGGCTCGAAGTCCACCGTCCACGCCGCCTACAAGGCACTGGAGGCGGAAGGCCTGGTCACGTCCTCACGGGGACACGGCACAGTCGTACGGCAGCAGCTCCCACTGAAGCGTCTCGGCATCGCTCGCTACGACAAAGCCAAGTGGCGGGACGGCGACGAGGTGGCATTCATCGCGGACCGCGTGGCCTCTGGCCGGGGCTACCGACGCAATGAGCAGACCCAGACCGTCAGTCGCGTTCAGGCGTCGCCCGAGGTCGCGGCGGCGCTCGGCGTCCCGGAGGGTGCCGACGTGTACGCACGCGCGCGATTGGTCAAGGAAGGCGACCAGCCCACACACACCCTGACCAGCTATTACCGCCCGGAGCACGTTGAGGGCACACGCTTGGTCGACCCCACGCCGGGACCGGCCGGCCGGGGCGGCGGGTACCGCGTCCTGTATGACGCCGGGTACGAGATCGATCACATGAAGGAAGAACTCTCGGCCCGTGCCGCGACCCCGGACGAAGCGAAGTTGTTGCAACTACCCCCAGGGGAACCCGTCGTGGAGTTGCACCGGACCACGTACACCGCCTCTGACACAGTGGTCGAGTTCGCCATCGGCGTGCACGTCGCCTCACGCTTCGCGTGGGAGTACGACTTCAAAGTGCCGGACTCAGCCCGAGACGGGGAAGCGCAGAAGTGATCTCATCGCAAGATTGGGCCGACACGCGGCGCCTGTGGGAATACCACCAGATGGGCCACTCCGTGCGGCCATGCTCCGTAGCGATCGGGTTGGGTAGTCACGACCTGGGGGTGGCCGACACTGCGGCCGATCTCTACCGGCGCGGCATGGCGCCCTTGCTCGTGTTCACCGGGGCCACGAGTCCCACGACGAGGGAGCGGATGCCCCGAGGGGAAGCCGTGCACTACCGGGAACGGGCGCTGGAACTCGGCGTCCCTGACTCCGCCATCCTCGTGGAGCCGCGGGCGCGCAACACGGGTGAGAACATCCGCTTCTCGCGAGCCGTGCTGGAGGAGGCCGGCGTTGATGTGGCCTCCGTGCTCCTGATCAGCAAGCCATACGAGGAGCGGAGGGCGTACGCCACCGCCCGCAAACTCTGGCCCGAGATCGAGATCATCAGCGCATCTATCCCGATGTCGCTGGACGAGTACGTCGACTCCATCGGTGACGCCCGATTGGTGATTGACATGCTCGTGGGCGCGCTTCAGCGACTGCTGATCTACCCGGAACAGGGTTTCATGATCAGCCAACACGTACCAGCCGACGTCCTCCAGTCGTACGAACGCTTGCGTCAGCGCGGCTTCACCAGCCGACTCCTTCGGAGCGACGCGGCCTCTTCCTGACACCACCGAGGCACCCTGCCCAAACCGCGCCGTGCCGAGCGAGCTGTTACAGGTTTCTCTACCTCATCAAGCCCCGGCTGCGCTCCGCTCCGCCGGGCGCGCTCCCGGCTCCGCTGCGGGCGCCGCTCCTGCCTCCGGCCCGCTCCGCCCGCGCTGCGCCGACGCGCGCCCACATGTGGACAGGGCCGGTAGCCATGAGTCGAGGACCGTAGCGCATCCGCCGACGGGGGCCGGTTGGCTCCGAGACTTTAGGCAGCCACCATGGGGCGAGCCTCGAAGATCATGGCCCCAACGTCGTGCTTTAACGGGCAGGTCCACAGACTGCCCGACGCGCCGGAAGCTTACGGGGCCGTGATCACTCGCCCCATGGCAGCTCCAGCCCAAAGTCTCGGAGCCGACCTCTCGCCGTCGTCAGCAGTACGGCGGCGGGGAGGAGAGGGAGGGGGAGTAGGGGGAGGAGGTGCGGGGCCGTCTGTGGGCCGTGCGAGGCGAACCGACGTTGACAGATGATGACAACTAGTCGCCGGATCTTCGCTGGTCAGAAGGCAGAAGACACGGAAGCGGCGCACGTGGGAGACTTGGCGCATCACTTCCAGAAGAACTGATCGAGGGCCGCATGCGCCCTTGTTGCTTGTCTTCAGGACGGGCCGTCGGCGTCATGTAGACGCTGCGGAACTGCTCAGGCTTCATGGTGCTACCAGGGCGACCGCGGATCCCGGCGGTCACTCGGGGTCTGCTCGGGCAGGTCATGGCCCTGGTCCGTCCGGCGGAGGTCTCCCGGGTACGGCGGAAACTCCTCGGTAGGCGGAGCTGGCTGATGGAATCGCTCCGTGCGCGGGAGAGGTACCTCTACCAGCCTGCCGTCATGGATCATCCATAGGCCGAAGCAATCGTCGTCCTGGTCGTGGATCAAGACCTGGACACTTTCCGGGCGGGGCCACGGCAATGACTCCAAGTGCCGCAGCAGTCCAGACCGCGATCTCATCCGTTCGAACTCTGTGGCCCAACCGATGCCGAAGGAGCCGCCCCAGTGGCCCTCTATCGGCACGAACCGGCCTCGCCAGGTGCGTGTCTCGTCATCCCGGGTGAGTGGCTCCATGACCTCGTCTGCACCAAGGGCCAACACGATGACCTCTGCGAATCTGCTCATGCCGGAGTATCGTCGCGTGTCCTGAGTCTGCTGCAACCGATTTTGCAGGCCAGGCGGGCCGGGAATGGCACCGAAAACCCGAGACAGCGGGAGAAGGTCGAGTGTGCCCCCGCCGTGCCCGATCGAGCAGCGACCGGCGGGGAACACCGGGGAACGGCGGTGAGCGTCCCGGGGACGCGCAGGTCACCGTCTCGCCAGGTCAGCTCCCACCCGCGTACGCAATCTTCCAAACTGGCTACGCGGGTTCGATTCCCGTCGCCCGCTCTGTGTGGCCAGGGGCCAGGTCCGGGGAGTGATCCTCGGGTCTGGCCCCTCGGTGTTTCCGGAGCCGGGCGGCCGGGGCCGGTCCGGGCCGGGGGCGCGGGCCGCCCGGCTCAGAAGTTGATCGAGTCGCCGGCTCAGAAGTTGATCGAGTTGATCGTGTCCGCTATCGAGTTCATGAAGCGGTTGATCGACGGGGCCATGCCGGTGGAGGCGAGGAAGAAGCCGAAGAGGACGGCGACGATGGCCGGCCCGGCCTTGATGGAGCCCCCTCGGAGCAACACCACCAGGATGATCGCCAACAGCAGCACCACTGACAGTGAAATGGCCACAACTGATCACACCTTCGGTTGGTCCGCTCTCCCGGCCCGGGGCGCCAACCCCACGCCCCCGCTGGAACCATCGTGCCACCAACACGGCTCCGGTATGCCGTGCCTGACGCATCATCGGTCAGGACCGTGACACGCACCCCGGGCATCCCAGGGCCGGCGCCCCTGCCGTGCGAGGTCCCGCGGGGTGTCCCGGGACGCTTCGGCGCGGTCGCCGGGCGGTGGGCCGTGGCGACTCGCCGGGGAATTCGGTGATTTCGTTTCGATGTCCGCACATGTCGTTCGCAGGCAATTCGAATTGCCGTCGCCGAACGGTGCTCCGGGCGTCAACTCGCCGTGAACGATCCGGACATCGAGGCTTCCTGTCGGCGGCCACGATGTGGCGGGGGCCACCCTGTGGTCGGGTATTCCCGGGCGAATCCGGGGCAGCCGCTGCGCAGAGCCGGGATCGCCGTCGGAGGTTCCGCGAAAACCGCACGGACGACGCTAAGGTGCCCGAGATGTTCCACACTGCCTCCTCCCCCGGCCAGAGCAGAACACCCCTCCCCCTGGCGCAGTCCCAGGCCCCCGGTGCGCCGGTCGAGCACAGACCGGGCGAGGGTGCGGGCCGGCCCGGAAAGCAGCGCGATCCGTTCTTCGACAATGCGAAGTACCTCGCGATCGTGCTGGTGGCGTTGGGGCATTCCTGGGCTCCGGTGATGAGCGGGAACCGGTTCCTCGAAGGCGCCTACAACGTCGTGTACGTCTTCCACATGCCGGCGTTCGTCATCATCTCCGGTTTCTTCTCCCGTGATTTCGATCTGCGGCCGAGCAGGCTGAAGCGGCTGATCACCGGTGTCGTCGTGCCGTACGTCCTCTTCGAGACGGCGTATTCACTCTTCCGTGTCTTCGTCGGGGGTTCCGGCGACCATGCCGTCAGTCTTCTGTCGCCCTGGTACCTGACCTGGTTCCTGTGTGCCCTGTTCATCTGGCGGCTGACGTCGCCGGTGTGGAAGCTGGTACGCCACCCCCTGCTCGTGTCCCTCGGGATCGCGATGCTGGGCTCGGTGTCCCCGGCCATGGGGGGCGTGCTGGACCTTCCGCGTGTCCTGCAGTTCCTGCCCTGCTTCGTGCTGGGGCTGTGCCTGAAGCCCGCGCACTTCCGGCTGGTGCGCCGTCGCGCCGTGCGGGTGCCGGCGCTCGCCGTGTTCGCGGCGGCGCTGGCCCTGGGCTGGTGGACCGCGCCGGGCGTGAACACCGCCTGGATGTACCGCAACGGGGCCGCGCAGGACATGGGCGCGCCCTGGTGGGCCGGGCCGGTCATGGTGCTGGTGACGTTCGCGGGCGCGGTGCTGCTGACCGGCTGTTTCCTCGCGCTGGTGCCGGGGCGCCGGATGTGGTGCACCGCGCTCGGCGCGGGCACGCTGTACGGCTATCTGCTGCACGGCTTCGTGGTCAAGGGCGTGCTGTACGCGGGATGGTTCGAGGCGTCGTGGCTGCACACTCCGCTGGGCGCGCTGCTGGTCACCGTGGTCGCCGCGGGCGGCGTCACCCTGCTGTGCACCCCGCCCGTGCGCCGCGTCTTCCGGTTCGCCGTCGAGCCGAGGATGGAGTGGGCGTTCCGGCGCGACACCGCTCGGCCCGGGGGCGGGCGTCCCGGTGGGACGGGGTCCGAAACCGCCACCGGCGCGGAGGCCGGGGCCGGGGCGACCGGGGCCGGCACGACCGGGGCCGGGGCCGGCACGACCGAGGCAGGGACCGGGGCCGGGGCAGGGGCCGGGACGAGCGAGGCAGAGACGACCGGGACCGGGCGGGCGGCGGTGATGGCGCGCTGAACCGGCGTTCCGCCCCGGCCGGTGGGGCTCAGCCCGCCCGTCAGGCGGGCTGTTCGCCCTTCAGGTGCCGCATCAGCCGCTCGAAGTGCTGCCAGCCCGACAGGTCGGACGGGTCGCCCGGGAAGGCGTAGTACAACGCCGGGCGGGTCTTCGGGCCCAGGGTGCGCGGGGGCTCGCCGAGCGGGGTGCGGCGGGCGCGGTCGCCGGGCATGGCGCGCACCTCGTCGGCGCCGAGGACGAAGGCGTACGGGACGCCGGGCCCCTCGAAGCGGGGCGGCACGGCCAGGTCGCGGCGGGCCCTGCGGATCTGCACCAGCATGGACTGGAGGTCGTGGCGGGTGGCGAGGACCTCCGCGGCGCGCGCCACCGCGTCCTGCGGTACCTCCTCCCCCGGGCCGTAGCCGAAGGCCAGGGTGACGTCCTCCTCGACGCCGCCCGTGGTGCGGCTGACGCGGACGGTGGCGAGGCCGGGGCGTTCCGGGCTGCCGACGACCACGAACCAGGTCGGCTCGGGCGCCCGTTCGTGGGCGACGTCGGTGAACTGGCGCAGTGACCAGGGCAGGTTGGCGGGCTCCTCGGTGCCCCAGCCGGCCGGCGGCTCGCCGGTGATCTCGCGCCACACGGCCTCCAGGGCGCCGCCGAGGACCAGGCGGTCGTCGGCGTGGTGGACGGCCCGGTAGGAGATCGCCAGCTGGCGTTCGCCGGTGTCGGCGACGTCGCGGGTGAAGGAGGCGGCGAGCGGTGTGCGCGGGTCGTCGGGGGTGGCCCGCGGTGACTCGACGGTCACGAACAGGCCGTTGTTCCAGTCCAGTACGGCGCCGGACAGGCCGTCGTAGTAGCCGTCCTCCTCGTCCTGGACGACCCAGCGCGAGGGCCAGCCGGGCAGGGCGGTGCGGACCGCCGGGGAGAGCCGGGTGCCTGCGGGGGTGACGATCTGCAGGCCGAGGTGGGCGTCGGCCGCCGCGCGGAAGGCGTCGGCGAGCCAGGCGGTCATGGCGACCACGGGCCGGTCCATGATGACGACGGCGACCTTGTCGGTGAGGACGTCCACGGCGGGCTGGGCGGCGGCGGGCACGGGGGCCACGCTCACGCCGTCCGAGGGCACCACGGCCAGCGACCGGGCGGCCTGCGGCGGCCAGGCGGTGCCGCCGACGAGGGCGGCGAGCCGGGCCGCGAAGGTGCCGGCCAGTTCCTCGCCCTCCTTGACGCCGGTGGTGGCGCGGGCCTCGGTCCACCAGTACGGCACCTCGGGCTCGCTCGCGCCGAGCAGCCGCTGCGCCTCGCCCCTGACCTGGACGAGCAGCGGTGCCTCCACGGTGACCAGCGGGCGGCCCTGTTCGTCGCAGAGCCGCACCACGGCCCCGCCGTCCTCGGCGCCGACCAGTTTGTCGGGGCCGCCGGAGAGCAGGCCCGCGATCACGCTCAGCGGGTCGGGCATCTTCCTGGTGAGGGTGACGACGTCCTTGGTCATGGGTGGTTCACCTGTTCCCGGCGTAGACGGTCTGGATCAGCCGGTTCGGCTCGCCCCTGCGGACCAGCACGCCGCGGCCGGGCGGCTGCTGGCCGGCGTAGACGCCGGGGAAGAGCTGGCCTTCGCTGCGGTCGCCGGACATCACGAGCGCCGCGGAGCCGGACTCGCGCAGCCCCTGGAGCAGCGGCTCGTACAGGCCGCGCGAGGCGCCCGCGACCCGGCGGGTGAGGACGAAGTGCAGGCCGATGTCGACGGCGGAGGGGATGTACGGCACGAAGGGGGCGAGCGGCTGCTGCCCCGCGGTGGTCAGGACGTCGTAGTCGTCGACGAGGATGACGATGCGCGGGCCCGATCCCCAGCTGCCGGGTTCCAGGTCGGCGGGGTCGGCGCTCTCGTCGGGCAGCCGCTTCTCCAGTTCGCCCGCGATGCCGGTGGCCAGCGCACCGGCCAGCTTGGCGTTGTAGGCGTAGCCGCCGCGGTACTCCTCGGGGACGGCGCCGCGCAGGCCGCGGCGCGGGTCGAAGACGCCGAAGACCAGCTCGTCCTCGCCGTGGCGTTCGATCAGGCCCTCGGCGATCACCTTGAGCAGGTTGGTCTTGCCGCACTCGCTGTCGCCCATGATCATCAGGTGCTGGTCGTGGGCGAACAGGTCGAGCGGGACGGGCGCGAGATTCGTCTGGTCCAGGCCGATGGGCACGCGGCGCGGCTCGGCGGCCGGGCCGGGCAGCAGCCGCGGTTCCAGCAGGTGCGGCAGGACCCGGACCGGCTGGGCGACCTCGCCGGTCCAGGTGGCGCGGACGGTACGGGCCGTGCGCTCCAGTACGGCGCCGAGTTCGGCGGTGTCGCCGAGGCCGTCGGTGCGGGGCAGCGCGACCTGGGCGAACAGCTTGCCGTCGGTCAGGACGCGGCCCTTCTCCTCCGGGGAGAGGGTCTCGGCGAGCTTGCGGTCGATGCTGGACTCGCTCGGGTCGTTCAGCCGCAGTTCGACGCGGGTGCCGAACTGGGACTGGGTGGCGATGCGCACGTCGTTCCAGCGCAGCATGCCGGCGACGACGTGGATGCCGTAGCCGCTGCCCCGCTTGAGGATGTCGACGACCGCGTCGTCCAGCTCCTCGAAGTCGTCGCGCAGCGCGCCGAAGCCGTCGATGAGCAGCACGATCTCCGTGGACGCCAGCTCGGGCAGCCGGCCCGCGGCGCGCAGGGTGCGCAGCTGCTCCACGGAGTCGATGCCGTGGATGCGGAACAGTTCCTCGCGCTGGTCGAGCATGCCGCGCACCGAGTCGATGGTGCGGGCGGCGCGCTCGCGGTCGGCGCGGCCCGCGACGCCGCCGACGTGCGGCAGCCCGGCGAGTGCCTGGAGGCCGCCGCCGACCAGGTCGAGGCCGTAGACGCCGACCTCCTGCGGGGTGTGGGTGAGCGCCAGGGACAGGGCGAGGGTGCGCAGCAGGGTGGTCTTGCCGGACTGGGGGCCGCCGATGACGGCGGCGTGGCCGCCCGCGACGGTGAGGTCCAGGTACCACTGGCCCTGCCACTGCTTCGTCGGGTCGTCGAGGACGCCCAGCGGCACCTGGAGCGGCGCCTTGCGTTCGGCGAGCTGCATGCCGCGCGCGCCCACCTCGACGGGTCCGGCGACCTTGTCGAGGGCGACGGCGTCGGGCAGCGGTGGCAGCCAGATGCGGCGTACGGTGCGGGCGCCCGCGTCCTCGATCTGCCCGACGAGGACGCCCATCTCGGTGGGGCCGGTCTCGCGGCGCCGCATCTGCGGTTCCTCGGGGGCCGCGGACTCGTCCTGGCCGAGGGTGTTGTACGCCTCGTACTCCAGGGCGAGCGGCCCGGTGTCCTCGGTCTCGCGCTGTACGGGGCCGCGGTAGGCGCCGGAGACGTAGCCGGCCTTGAACCGCTCGTAGTGGCTGGTGTCGACCTTGAGGTAGCCGAAGCCGGGCAGCGGGGGCAGGTGGAAGGCGTCGGTGGTGTCCAGGACCGTGCGGGACTCGTCGGCGGAGAAGGTGCGCAGGCCGAGCCGGTACGACAGGTAGGTGTCCAGGCCCTTGAGCTTGCCGCCCTCGATGCGCTGGCTGGACAGCAGCAGGTGCACGCCGATGGACCGGCCGATGCGGCCGATGGACAGGAACAGGTCGATGAAGTCCGGCTTGGCGGTGAGGAGTTCACCGAACTCGTCGATGACGACGAACAGGTGCGGCAGCGGGTCGAGGTCGGGGCGCTTCTCGGCGCGCAGGGCGGCGTAGTGGCCGATGTCGGCGACGTTGCCCGCGTCCTTGAGGACCTGCTGGCGGCGCTTGACCTCGCCGGCCAGGGAGGCGTGGACGCGTTCGACGAGGCCGGCCTGGTTCTCCAGGTTGGTGATGACGCCGGCGACGTGCGGGAGGTCGGCGAACGGGGCGAAGGTGGCGCCGCCCTTGTAGTCGACGAGGACGAGGGCGAGGTCCTCGGGCGGGTGGGTGGCGACCAGGGCGAGGACGAGCGTGCGCAGCAGTTCGGACTTGCCGGAGCCGGTGGCGCCGACGCACAGGCCGTGCGGGCCCATGCCCAGTTCGGAGGACTCCTTGAGGTCGAGCAGGACCGGTTCGTGGGAGTCGCTGACGCCGATCGGCACGCGCAGGAAGGCGCGTTCGCCGCGGGGCGCCCACAGCCGGTCCAGGTCGAGGTGGGCGACGTCGTCGATGCCGAGGAGTTCGGCGAAGTCGACCGGGCCGGTCAGCGGGGCGTCGACCATGGACTCGGCGGACAGCCGGAGCGGGGCGAGCATGCGGGCCAGGCCCTCGGCGAAGGGCACGCCGACCTCGTCGACGGTGCCGTGGGCGCTGACCGGTTCGGCCTCGCGCAGGTCCTCGATGAGGATGCGGTCTTCCTCGACGGTGATGCGCACGCCGACGCTGCCGGGTTCCTGGACGCGTTCGTCGAGCAGGTGGAGCACGGTGAC
The DNA here is from genome assembly GCF_042268205.1 of Streptomyces sp. NPDC056160. NCBI lineage: Bacteria > Bacillati > Actinomycetota > Actinomycetes > Kitasatosporales > Streptomycetaceae > Streptomyces > Streptomyces sp. NPDC056160. The sequence goes on along the minus strand of NZ_JBHJUW010000100.1, from coordinate 16,967 downwards.
GCCCATGTCGCGCAGGCCCACCGCGTCGTCGGGGCGGGGCAGTTCGACGGCGTCCTCGCCGTGTCCGTCGGCGACGACGAGGAGCCGGGAGGTCATGGCCAGGGCGTCCGGGCCGGACAGGCCGCGCCGCACCTCGGCGGCGTAGGAGGCACGGCGGCGCAGTTCGGCGCCGGTCTGCCGGGCGAGCTGGGGCAGGGAGGGGGCGATGCGGCGGGCGGCGACGGGGCCGTCGAACTGCTCGGTGTCGAGCAGGTGCGGCAGCCACTTGGCCCACTCCCAGTCGCCGACCCGGTCGCCGGGGGCGGCCAGGGCCATCGCCACGTCATCGGGGGCGTGGGTGGCGGCGGTCTGCACCATGAGGGCGCGGGCGACCCGGAGGGTGTCCTCGCGGCGGCCGATGACGCTGATGTTGCCGACCCGGTCGAGCGGGACGGTGAGCGGCAGTTCGGTGCCGGTGCTGAAGCGGGACATCAGCGCGGACGCCTCGTTCAGCATGAACTGGTCGGGCGGGGTGAGCACGGAGGAGCCCTGCTGGGCCACCTTGAGGTCCCGTACGGGCATCTCGCCGGTGCCGACCCGCACCCGCAGGAAGTCCCCGTCGAGCCTGCGCCGTTCCCACAGCCGGGCGGGGTCGCGCACGATGTCGTAGAGGGCGTCCGGCGGCGGGTTGAGCACCTGGGCGCGCTCGCGCCGCTCGCGTTCCTCCTTGGACAGTTCCTCGCGCAGGTCCTCCAGGTAGGCGAGGTAGGCCTCGCGCTGGGTGCGGCGGGTGCGCTGGGCCTTGCCGCGCTGGGAGAAGACCAGCGTCATGGAGCCGGCCAGGGTGACGACGAGGATGATCGCGCCCAGCCCGGCGAACTGGCTGTTGCGCACGACCGTCATCATCACGACGGACGACATCACGCCGGCCACGGGCAGCAGCGAGGTGGCGATGGAGCCGGCCTTGCCCTCGGGCAGGTTGGGCGGGGCCTCTATGGTGCGCGGCTCGGGGGCGGCCGCGGGCCGGGTGGTCCGGGCCGGGCGGTGGATCAGTCGGGTGCTCATCGTGGGTGTCTCGTCCTCGTCGTCCTCGAGTTCCCTTCGTCCACGGGGTTCAGCGGCGCGTCTGGGAGAGCCGGAAGACCTCGGCGGCCAGGGCGGTGGCGGCCTGCCGGGTGGGGCGGGCGAGCAGGTCGGTGCGGATCGCGCCGCCGGCCGCCAGGTGGCGGTCGTAGGGCAGGACGCGCACGGCCGCCCCGGTCGCCTTCAGTTGCTCGGCCGCCTTGCCGACGTCGACCCCGGTGTGCGGCACGGTCTCGGTGAGCACGACGACGGTGGAGGTGGTGATGGACCGGGGCAGGCCCCGCATCCACTCCAGGACCGCGTGGGTGCTGGCGACGCCCTCCAGTGTGGCGGGCACGGTGAGCACCCGGGCCTGGGCGGCGGACAGCGCGGTGCGGGCGACCTCGGCGGGCAGGGTCTCGCAGTCCACGACGGTCACGCCGAAGTAGCGGCGCAGCGACACCATGACCCGTTCGTAGCCCTTGGTGTCGAGCATCGCCCCGACCTGTCCCTGGCTGCCGGGCAGCAGCCAGGCGTTGTCGGGGAGCTGGACGAGGTAGCCGGTGACGTCGAGCAGGGACATCTGCGGTTCGACGAGGCCGGCGAGGTCGCCGGTGGTCCAGCGCAGGCTCTCCGCGCCCAGGCGCAGCGGCAGCGAGCCGAGCGCCGGGTCGGCCTCGACGACGAGTACCGGGTCCTGCCGGTAGTGCGCGTAGGTGGTGCCGAGCAGCGCGGCGACGGTGGTCTTGCCGGAACCGCCGCGGATGGAGGTCACGGCGATCTGCCGGCCGGTGGTGACCGCCTGCTGGAGCACCTCGGCGGTGGCGGTGGTCTCGGCGACCTCGCGCGCGGCGGAGGAGGAGACGGTACGGCGCACCGCGCGCAGCGCCCGCGCCGTGAACGGCTCACCCCGGCGCGGCTTGCCCCCGGCACCGGCCAGCCGCTTGTCGACGACGGGGCGTGAGTCGGGGGTGGTGGTGCGGTGGGGGCGGGGCGGCTGGGGGCGCTGCGCGGCGGGTCGGGCGGGGTGGCCCTGCTGGGGCACGGGGTGCTGGGGCTGGGCCTGCTGGTGCGGGTGGCCGTACCTCGGTTCCGCCGCCGGGGGCACCTGAACGGGGCCCGGGGGCGGGGTCTGCTGCTGTTGCCGTGCGGGTATGTCCGCGGTGGGCAGGCCCGGCTGCTGCGGGTGGGGCTGCTGGGGCGCGGGTGCTCCCTCCTGCGGCGCGTGCGGTACCTGAGGTATCTGCGGTACCTCAGGTGTCTGCGGCATCTGCGGTACCTGAGGTGTCTGCGGCGGTTGCTGCGGCTCCTGCCGGGACGCGCCGCTCCTCAGATCGCGCAGCACGTCGCTCTGCCAGTTGTCCCCGTTAGGCATGTCGCCTTCTTCCCTGCCTCGTCATCCCGCCCGGAGCGCCGGCGCGTCGTGCGTGAGTCTCAGAACTTGTCGAGCAGTTGCCCGTAGATGCCGAACACCCCGACGGCGAGCGGGAAGAGCCCGATCACGCCGAGGGACTCGATCAGGTCGGCGAACCGGCGCAGCCGCACCCGTACGTGCTCGGGCGGCTCCACCGCGAGGACGAGCAGCGGGAGCAGCGCGGCCACGCCGAGCAGCACCAGCGCACCCGCGCCGCCGGCGTGGTGCATCCACAGCACCGCGAGCCGCACGACGAGCACGGCCGCCGCCGCGAACAGGGCCACGACCTCGGCGACCAGCGGGAAGGCCCGTGCCCGGGAGAGCAGGACGACCGCGGTCAGCGAGGCCAGGGCCACCGTCCACACGGTCGGCCGGTGGGCGGTGGTCAGCAGCCAGCCGCCGGCGGCGGCGGAAGCGGCGGTGACCACCGTGGCCAGGGCGAGTCCGCGGTGGGTGGCGGCGAGGGCGTTGGCCACCTGGTGGCGGCTGACGGAGACGCCCGAGGAACGCCGGTCGTCGAGTCCGGTGAGCCCGGAGGCCATCAGTGCCAGACGCGGCAGCAGTCCGAGCAGGACGACGGAGATCACGACCATCACCGCGCCGAGCCGGTCCGGCCGGTCCTGGAGGGCGGCGACGGCCTCCCACACGAGCGCGATCGCGGCCGCCGCGCCGGCGCCGACGAGTCCACCGCGGCCCAGCGGTGAGAAATAGGCCAGTAGCACGAGGGTGACCACCAGCGCGCCGACGACGCCGGCCAGCCGGGCGGTGGCCGACCAGTGGTGGGCGTCGGCGGCGGTCCACGCGGTGAGCAGGCCGAGCCCGCCGGTGGCCAGCAGCAGCGCGGTGGCGAGGCCCCGGTTGCCCTGGCCGATCCGGGCCACCAGGGCGCCGGCGACCAGGCACACGGCGGTGACGACCGCGAGTGCGGTGGTGACGCTCTCCAGCGCGAACTCGCGCCGGGCGAGCAGGCCCGCGGCCACCGCGAAGCCCACGGTGGCCACTCCGGCGCTGGCCCGGCGGGCGGCCGGACGCCAGCGCCAGGCCCGCAGGTCGAGGTCGTCGGCGACCTGGTCGGTGACGTCGTGCACGACCGGGGCGGGCGGTGCCGCGTGGGCGCGTACGAGCTGGAGCACGGCGCCGTCGGGGACCTCCGCCGATGACAGGGTCGCGTCGTGCGGCAGGACCGAGCCGTCGGAGGTGATCAGCTGCCGGGTGGCCGGGCGCGCGGACGCGCGGTCGTCGAGCAGCCGCAGGATGTCGGGGAGCAGTTGGCCGATCGGGGTGTCCGACGGCAGGACGATGTCGGCACGTCGGCGTTCACCGACCAGGGTGACCCGGCTCAGCTGGGTCCGGGACGTCGTTGCTGTGCTCACCACTCACCGGAACCTATCATCGCGCCGTGCCGGTCACCGGCTCTGCGTGGCATGCCCATGTAGGCCGTACACATCGCCTTCACTACTTCTTCTCCGCATGCTTGGCGGTGCCGTGGGCGGGGGTGCTCGCCGCCCCCGTGGTGCTCGCCGTCGGGGACGGGTTGTACAGCTGCTCCTGCTGTTGTTGCTGCTGCTTCTGCTGGGCCTTCTGCTTGGCCAGGGTGGCCTGGAGGAACGACCAGCCGACGCAACCGGCGCACAGGACAGCCGCGATGGCGATGCCGGCGAACACCTTGCCGAGCCGTTCGTCCACCGTGCGCCGGCCGCGCTGCGCGCCGAACAGCAGCGCGTCGCGCATGCGACGCCGGCGCACCGCCACCGACTCGAGCAGCTGGCTGTCGTAGTCCCGTGCCATTTCCGTCGTCCTGTGCTGTAGGTGCGTGCTTGATGCGTGCCGTGCCGTGCCGTGCCGTGCCGCGGTCCGTACTCGACGCGGCGTGGGGTGCGGCTGTGTCTGCCGCGTGCCGTCAGTCGTCCGGGCCGAGGCCGAGGTGACCGCGCATCGTGGCGTACTTGTGGGCGAGCCGCCGGGCGGTGGGCTCGTCGAGGGCGGCGAGGCGGCGCGGGTCGGCGTTGTGCGCGAGGTCGGCCGCCTTGACCAGCCGGGCGCCGGGGGTGGCCAGGATCCGGCGCGCGTAGGCCCGCGGTTCCTCACCCGGCCGCTTGGTCACGGCCCGTACGACGTCCTTGGCCCCCTGCGGCAACGGGGCCGCGTCGAGCCACTCCTCGCTGAGCGCGCCGTCCTCCAGGGCGTCGTGCAGCCAGGCGGCGGCGACGAGGTCGTCACCTCCGCCGCGGGCGCGCACACCCTCGGCGACGGCCCGCAGATGCTCGGCGTACGGCCGCCCGGCCTTGTCCCGCTGGCCGTCGTGCGCGGCGCGGGCGACGGCCTCGGCCTCGGCAGGAGTCATCTGCGCACCGGCACCGGCCGGCGCCTGCGTCCGCCCTTCGCGGGGCGGGATGTCCTGCGGCATGGATCCCCCCAACTTCGCTTCCGCAACATAGGGCATGGACGCACCGCCCGTACACCCGGGGTGGACCGACCGGCGCGCGGCGTTCGAACGTGCCGCGTCAGCCACCGCCGTACACCGCCGCCCCGATGAGGCACAGCACCGAGACCAGGGGGACGAGCGCGACGTACGCAGGCGGCCGCCGGTAGATGGGGGTCCCCGGGTCGAACCGCTCTTCGAGCATCCCCGGGCCCGGGTCGGGAAGCCGCTTGAGCTGCCGTACGGCGAGAAGGTTGCGGACGAGCGTCAGCGGCCCGAGGACCGGCGAGAGCGGACTCCACCAGCCCCAGCACAGCGTGTACGTGGTGAAGCCCCGGTAAAGGCCCATTCCGCACGTCCTGCACACCGGCCCGTCCATCCGCCGGAACCTGAGGAAGAGGAGCAGCCCCAGGTGGGCCCGGAAGGCGGCGTCCACGGCGGGCGAACCTCCGCAGTATCTGCACACGGTGGGGGTGGACGGCGAAGGGGCGGCGTCGGGATCTGCGTACCAGGCGCGGAGCGAGTCGGCGACGGCGTCGAGGAGCCCGTTCCTCACCGCCCGGGCGATCCTGCCCTCGCCGAAGCGCTCACCGCGCACGACGGCGGTGGCGGCCCGGACGGCGTCGGCCGGGTTCATCAGCCGTCCGCCGGCGGGGACTTCGGGCAGCCTGTCGTCCGTCCACCGGTGCTCGGCGGTGACGGCGCCGACGCCCGACAGCGCGTCGACGGCTCGCTCCAGCGGCCTGCTGTGGAGCGGAAACGGCGCCTGGTGCACACCGTCCGCCCTCTTGCGGCCGCCACTCCAGCGGACGTCACGGTCCTCGTCCGTGAGCGCGTCGAAGGCCTCGGCCAGCTCCCGCCAGGCGGGGTGGCCCCTCGGAACGAGCTGGTCGAGCAGCCGCCGGTCGTCGGCCGGGGTGACGACGCGGGCCAGTTCCTTGACGGTCTCCAGGCCGGGAGCCTCGAAGACAGGTCCCGCGCCGGGTTCACGGCTGTACAGGGCGAGCACACCCGACGGGGTCAGGCCTCGCCGCCGGGAGTCCTGCATCCTGCTGAACCACTCGATTCCGGCCTGGTGGGCGCTGCTGCTGCCCGCCACGCGGTCGATGAACCCGATCTGGGCGGCAGCGGCCCAGGCGTAGCCGACGACCTCTCCGTCGGGCGCGGTGACGGCGAGGTAGTGCACGGGTCCGGGCATGGGCCGAGACGGCGATCCGGGCATGGTCCGAGACGGCTAGGCGCCCATGGCGAGTGCCTCGACCGCGGCGGCGTTCGGGGCGTCGGTGAGGGAGCCGGGCAGGGGGCGGCCCTTACCGGCCGGCTCCGGGTCCGCCGCCAGTTCGGTGAGGGCCTGGGAGGGGAGCAGAGGCTCTGTAAGGCTCGTGTGGTTCGGCTGCTCGTCGCTCAGGAGAGTCACATCTCTCGTTGTGTCCGGGGCTCGGGCAAGGCTATGGCTATGGCTATGGCTATGGCTGCGGGTGCGGGTGTGAGTGCGGGCCCGGCGGGATCTCGGCGTAGGCGTGCCACCTCCCTGTGCTATTCACCCGCGGCAAGCGCTTTGACCGCGTCGGCGTCGGGGGCGTCCGACAGGGAGCCCGTCAGGGCGCGGCCGCGGTTGCCCTCCGGGCTGGACAGCATGTCCGCGAGGGCTCGGGACGGTGCAACGCCCTGTCCCTTGGCCTCCTGGAGCCGGGCGTGCCAGTGACCGCCCTCGGCGAGAGCGCGGCCCCCCGCCGCCTTGCGCGGTACCCATGCGGCGGCGTCGTCCTCGTCGCTCGCCCACACGTAACCGAGGGTGGCACCGCCCTGCTTGTCGACCACCGTGAAGTACCGCACCGGCTTGTCGGTCCAGGTCCGGTACCGCGCCGGCCCCGGCTCCACCAGGTCGAAGTGCACGTCCTCGTCGAAGCGCGGGTTGATCGGTCGTTCGCTGCTCATGAAGTCCACTTTCTCTTGACTCTGGCACATCCTCAACGCGGGCCGGTGCTACGGCTTCGGCAGGACCTCTCCGTAGATGTGCCACTTGTCGTGTGCCTCGTCGAAGAAGACCCGCGTCACCTTGTACTCGGAGCCCTTGGCGAGCAGCAGCTCGCGCTCACCGGGGTACTTGGACAGGTGGTCGATCCACAGCGCGGGCGTGTCCTTCGGCACCCTGAGGTGCATCCACACGGGTTTCTGATCGAACGGCGGCGGCGGCGTCCTGCCGAGTGCCGTGGAGGTGAACGCCTTGTCGTCGAAGGTGCCGCCGAGCATGTCGAGCGGTGAGTCGATCGGACGGCCACCGACCTTGACGTGATCGACCCCGGTGCCCCGGATGACCATCAGATCCTCGGGCACGGGCCGGGTGTCCATGACCTTGTCCATCTCGGCGATGGTGTGCTTGAGCGAGTCGTCCAGCGGACCGCCGAAACGCAGGTGTCCGTTGATCAGGTCGTACTCGTTGCCGCTGTACGTCCTCAGCGCGTCCCGCGACTCGGCGGGCAGGTCGTCCAGGAACTTGTTCCAGTACGCGTTGCCGTACTCCAGCCCCGCGGCGTTGCCGGCACTGGGCTCGGGGTTCGTGCCACGAGCCAGTTCAGCCTCGGCCACCGCGTGCTTCTCGGTGTCGTCCAGGGCGTCGAAGTCCCTGTCCGACATCTGCGGCCGGTACTCGAACGTCTCCCCGGTCCCGCCGTGTCCCGGCACGTCCGGGAGCTCGTGGCCCGGCACGGCCGGAGCGTCGGCGTCGTGATGCGCGGTGGTGTCGAAGTCCGCGTGATCGAGCCCCACATGGTCCCCGCCGTGCGCGGCGTCGTCTGCGTGACCTTCCGTGTGATGATCGGTTTGGTGGTGGGTGTGGTCACCGCCGTGATCCGCGTGGTGCGCACCGTCGTGGCCGTGGCCGTGGCCGCCGCTGCCGTGGCCGCCGCTGCCGGGGACGTCGTGGGCGGGCGTGGCCGCGGGGGTGTGATCGTATGAGGACGGAGGCGCCGCCGTGTGATCGTACGAGGACGGAGGCGCCGCCGTGTGGTCGTACGAGGTCGGAGTGTGGTCGTAGGCCGACTGAGGCACCGGGTGGTCATACGAGGACGAAGGCCCCGTGTGGTCGTAGTGCACGGCCGCGTCGGTCGTGTGGGTCACGCCGTCGGCGCCGGGGTGGGCGCCCGCGTAAACCGGCTGCTGACCCTGGATCGTCCAGTGGTCCGGGAGGCTCGGCGCCGTCGGGATGCCCGGGCCGGCCTCGTGCGGAATCGGCGTCGTGTCGACGACACCGTCGGGCCCCAAGAGGTTGCCGTGCGGGTCCAGCAGCCGCCCGTCGGGCAGGTGGACCGAGCCGTCGGGAAGGGTGGGCATGTCGATCTTGCCGAGGCCCTTCAGGGCCTTGCTGATGTCCCCGATCTTCGACAGGCCGGCGCCCGCGCCCTTGGCGACATACGTCATCGGGTCGATGACCTTGCCCGCCTTGCCCGCCACCGACAACGCCTTCGCGACCGCGCCCGCCTTGCCCGCACCCGACGCCGCGCCGCCCGCACCACCCGTGAACACCGTGGTCAGGACGTTGAAGGTGACCGCACCCGCCGCGCGGGCCGGGTTCTTGCCCCACTCGTCCCACGCCACCAGCGCCTTGCCCGTCTCCTTCATCGCCGTGCGCGAATCACGGAACCAGGACGGCAGCTTGTCGTCCGGCAACGCCCAGAACAGCGTCCCCACCCCGGGAAGGGAGGAGATCACCAGACCGGTCGCGAGCTGGGCGAGGCCCTTCCAGGCCTGGCCCATCGCCTCCCAGCCGCCGAACCCCACCAGCGTGCCCAGACCCTTGATCGTGCCCCACACACCGTCGACGATCAGGCCGTCCCACACGAACGACTTGATCCAGTGCCCGACCTCCCACGCGTGGTGCTTCTCCTCCACCGGGTCACCCCAGGGGAGCTTCGCGTTCTTCAGATCAGCCGCGTCGAACCCGTACTGGTCCTTACGGTCCGAACCGTCCCCCGCCACCATCTGCGTACCGTGGAACAACGCGGTGATCTTGTTGTGACAGGTCCGCTCCGCCGCCCAGAACGCCGCCACCGTCTTCGTGATCTCATCCCGGATCCGGTTGTGATGACCGACCTTGCCACCGTCGTACTGCCAGTCGTCATCGTCCTTCACCGACGCCACGAACGTCGTGGCTTCCCGCTTCAGATCCTCGAGCTTCTTCACCAGCGGGCGGATCTCCGCCGCATACCCCGACAGGGCACCCGACACCGACTCCAGACCCGACGCGAACGTGTCCGCACGGTCCCTCACCGGCTTCGTCGACGCGAACAACTGCTCCGCCTCCGGAGCCTTGTAATACGCCGACAGCCCCTGGAACCGGTTGTGCACATCCCGGCCCGCGTCACGGACATGACCCGCGTCCGCCTTCAGATCCCCGTACGCCTTCTCCAACAGCCCCAGATCACCTGTGAACTGCGGAATCTCCTCCGGCTTGATCACTTCCCGCCCACCCCGGGCGCATCCAGCCTCGGCGCACCCAACGCAGCATGCTGCGCCCGCGCCGCCATCTCCTCATCACCCTTCAAATACGCCGTCGTCGCATCCACCACACCCTGCAACGACTTACCCGCCCGCGCCCCCACGAACTGAAGATCCTTCGACGCATGCTCCGCATACTGCGACAACGCCAACGCCACCAGACCCCCCTGCGCCTTCCCCCCACCACCACTACCGCCGCCGGAACCGGCATCCGCCGAGATCGTCCCCGCAGACGACGCCGCCGACGTCAAATGCTCCCCGAACGCCTTCGCATACGACTCCAGATGCGACGCCGACTCACCCGTCAGCTTCAACACACCCGAAATACCCTGCGGCCGCAAATCCCAGCCAGACACCGACAACCCCCGAACGAACTCACACTGTCAACAACAGCAGCCACCCACCGGCCGGCCGGCCGGCCGAACAGCCCACCGGCCACTCAGCCGGGCCAGCCCACCGGCCGATCAGCCGATGTTGTCCACCGCTGACTTCGCCTTCGCCAACGTCGACTGCGCCGTCGAATCGTTCTTCTCCAACGTCGACTTCACCAACCCGATGATGTTCCGCACCTCATGCGAAGCCCGGTTCCACCGCTGCTCCTTACCGTGGTACTCATCCGCCACACCATCCGCCGTGAAATCAGCCATCGCCGCCTTCACCTGACGATCCCGCTGCCCGATCACCTCCTCCAACCGAGCCACCACCGCCTGCAGACTCCCCTGCACATCCCCCGACGCACCCGTGTCATACGACCGGCGATCCGAACCCGAACCCGCCATCACACACCACTCCCCGTGAAACAGACAACCAACCCGACGCACAAACCGGACACAACCGAAGACTCAGCGGAAACGCGCGGCATCGAAATTCGCCGCACCCATCTGCTGCCGCGCATTCTCACCCTGCTCCTGATCACCCGAGGAAAACGCACCCTCCATCCCCGACTGACCACCCAAAATCGCCGCCAACGACGAATTCAACTCACGCGCGATCCCATCCGCACGCCCCTTGAACTCATCGAACATCCGACGACCCGCACCGTTGAACTTCCCCTCCAACGGCTCCACCGCCTGCACCAACTGCCGGATCAACGACCCCAGATCATCACTCGACCCACGCGAATCACGCATCAACGTCGACAACGTCTGCGTACCCATGTCGAACTTCACGCCGAACTCGCCTCCCCCATCAGCACAACAGAACTCGGCCGCCGTGGACGTCCGGCGGTCCGGGGCCACAGCACAGCCGGTTCCATCTTTACCAACTCACGCGCCGTCGGCGCCACCCCGGGTCAGGGCGTACACAGATGCATCACACATCGGCCAGGGCGGCCGGTCCTCAGCGGAGCGCCGCGGCGGTCGGGCCCTCGCGGCAGATCAGCAGCAGGGCACGGTCGTCGTTGACGTCCTTGGCCACCGCTTCGATCAGGTGCCAGGTGGCGCCGTGGAAGCCGCCGGCGACGTAGCGGTCGGCCTCGCCGGTGAGGCGGTCGATGCCCTCGGCGATGTCGCGCTCGGCGGTCTCCACCAGGCCGTCGGTGAAGAGCATCAGCACGTCGCCGGGGCGCAGGGAGCCCTTGACGGAGTCGAACTGGGCGCCGTCGTACACCCCGAGGAGCGGTCCCTCGGCCGCCTTCTCCTCCCAGCGGCCGCTGCCCGCGCTGAGCTGGAGACCGGGCGGGTGCCCGGCGGAGTACAGCTCGTAGTCGCCCGAGTCGAGGTCGAGGACGAGGTGGATGGAGGTGGCGAAGCCCTCCTCCCAGTCCTGGCGCAGCAGGTAGCCGTTGGCGGCCGGGAGGAAGGCGTGCGGGGGCAGGCTGCCGAGCAGGCCGCCGAACGCGCCCGAGAGCAGCAGGGCCCGCGAGCCGGCGTCCATGCCCTTGCCGGAGACGTCGGTGAGGACGACCTCAAGGGTCCGGCCGCCGTTCGTACGGGCGGCGACGACGAAGTCACCGGAGAAGGACTGGCCGCCGGCGGGGCGCAGCGCCATCTCGTGGTGCCAGCCGCTGGGCAGCTGCGGCAGCTGGCTCTGTACGCGAATGCGTTCGCGCAGGTCGAAGAGCATGGTGCCGCCGCGCCGCCACGGTACGCCCACCCGGCTGCGGAACTGGGCGATCAGCAGCCCGAAGAAGCCGCAGGCGGCGACCACCAGCACCACGCCCGGGGTCACCCGGGACGGGCCCTCGGTGTACGGGCCGAGCCGCACCGATTCCACGATCAGGGCCGTGGCGGCCGCCGCGTACAGGCCGAGGAGGCTGGCCGGGCGCAGCAGGAGGCCGCCGGCGACGATGGGCAGGACGAGCGCGACCGGCGAGAACCACACCGAGTCGACGAGGGTCAGCGCCGCGATCACCGGGATGGTCAGCAGCAGGCCGCCGAGGGCGATCCAGTCCGAGCCGTCGCCGCGGAAGTAGTCGACGGCGGCTCTGCGCACGCCGACGCGGACCCGGTGCCACCTCATCTTCAACCGGGCCGTGAACGTCTCGGCTTCCGCGCGCCGCCCTCGTTCTGCTGCCATTAGTTCGGGACCCTATCCATCGGAGCCACCGGTTGGCACGGGAGGTCCGACTTATCCCCCGTCCGGGGCTCGACTTCACAGTGAACTTCACGGGGAGCCACCGCGTCGCCACTCCGGCGAAATTTGTTCGACCGGGGCGCGGACCGCTGGTAGGGATGGCACATGGCGACTGACCTTGCGACCGAGCTGCGCGTGCTGCGACCGGACGAGTGGGACACGTGGTACGGCAACCTGATGCGTGCCTTCGGCGGCGTTCCGGAGCCGTCCGAGGAGCAGGAGCTGTACCGGTCCCTGACCGAGTTCGACCGTTCGCTGGGCGTCTGGGACGAAGACGCGTGTGTGGGCACGGCGGGGGCGTTCAGCTTCCGGATGACGGTGCCCGGCGGAGCCCCGGTGCCGGCGGCGGGCGTGACGATGGTCGGAGTGGCCGCCACGCACCGGCGGCGCGGTGTGCTGACGTCGATGATGCGGCGGCAGCTGGACGACGTACGGTCCCTGGGCGAGCCGCTGGCGGTGCTGACGGCCTCGGAGCCGGAGATCTACGGACGGTTCGGGTACGGGGCGGCCACCTTCCAGCTGGGCGCCGACATCGACACGAGCCGGGCCGGGCTGTCCGTCCCGGCGGGGACGGACGGCGTACGGCTGCGGTACGCGGAGCCCGCCGACGTGCTCGACGCGTGTGAGGCGGTGTACGCGCGGCTGGTGCCCGGCCGGCCCGGGATGCTCGCCCGGCGGCCGGGGTGGGAGCGGCTGGGGCTGCTCGACCCGGAGAGCCTGCGGGAGGGCGCGTCGCCGTTGCAGTGCGTGGTCGCCGAGCGCGACGGGGAGGTCGCGGGGTTCGCCCGTTACCGCGTCAGGCCCGGCTGGGAGACGGGCGGGCCCGAGGGGACCGTGGTCCTCAACGACCTGGCCGCGCTCGACCCGGCGACCGACGCGGCGCTGTGGCGGTTCCTGTTCGGCATCGACCTGACGTCGAAGCTGTCCGTCGGGAACCGGCCGGTCGACGACGCCTGGCAGTACCTGGTGTCCGACATCCGGCGGTGCCGGCCGCGGCTGCGGGACTCGTTGTACGTGCGGCTCGTGGACGTCGGGGCGGCGCTGGCCGCGCGGACGTACCAGGCGCCGGTGGACGTCGTCCTGGAGGTCGAGGACGCGTTCTGCGGCTGGAACACCGGGCGGTGGCGGCTGAGCGGGGACGCGAAGGGCGCGGTCTGCGAGCGGACGTCCGACGCGGCGGACCTCGCGCTGTCCGTACGGGAGCTGGGGGCGGCGTACCTCGGTGGCGTGTCCCTGTGCGCGCTGGCCGCGGCCGGGCGGGTACGGGAGCTGCGGGGCGGGGCGCTGGCAGAGGCGTCCGTGGGGTTCGGGTCGGCGGTCGCTCCCTGGCTGCCGCACGGGTTCTAGCGGGTTCTGCAGGCGCTCAGGGGACGTGCCGGTGCCGTTCCGGTGGCAGGGGTCGTCCGGTGGCAGGGGTCACTGGTTCTGGCAGGTGGGGCACCAGAAGAGGTTGCGGGCCGCCAGGTCCGCGGTGCGGATCTCCGTGGTGCAGACGTGGCAGGGCTGGGTCGCGCGGCGGTAGACGTAGACCTCGCCGCCGTGGTCGTCGACGCGCGGCGGGCGGCCCATGGCCTCGGGGGTGTGCTCGGGGCGGACGGTGTCGATGCGGTTGTTGCGGACGCCCTCGCGCATGAGGACGACGAGGTCCGTCCAGATCACGTCCCACTCGGCCGGGGTGAGGTCCTTGCCGGTGCGGTACGGGTCGATGCCGTGCCGGAAGAGGACCTCGGCGCGGTAGACGTTGCCGACGCCCGCGATGACCTTCTGGTCCATCAGCAGGGCCGCGATCGTCGTACGGCTGCGGCGGACGCGGGCGAAGGCGGCGGCCGGGTCTGCGTCGGGGCGCAGGGGGTCGGGGCCGAGGCGGTCGTGTATCGCCTGCTTCTCGGTCTCCGTGATCAGGGCGCAGGTCGTGGGGCCGCGGAGGTCGACGTACGAGGTGGTGTTGGCGAGGCGGAGGCGGACGGTGTCCGTGGGCGGGGGTGCGGGGGCGTCGCCGAAGGTGACCTTGCCGAAGAGGCCCAGGTGGATGTGGACCCAGGCGTCGGCCCGGAAGCGGAGGAAGAGGTGTTTGCCGTGGGCCTCTGTGCGGGTGAGCCGCGCTCCGTCGAGGAGGTCGGCGGCGGCTGCGAACTTGCCCTGGGGGCTCGTCACGTGGGTGGGCGTGCCGGAGAAGCGGGTGGCGTAGTCCTGGGCCAGCCGGTGGATGGTGTGCCCTTCTGGCACGGCGGGGTGTCCCTTCCTGCGGTTCCTCGGCCCGTCCCGGGCCCGCTGTCCTGTCCGGGTGGGCTGGGTGGGCCAGGGCTCCGCCCCGGCGCCCTCGTCTGCCGCGGGCGGGATGAGAGCGCACCCCTCCCCGGCACTCCACCCCGGACCCCGGTTTCCCACCCACCCGACTCGGTAGGGAACGAGTCACCCTCCCGGGGCTCCGCCCCTGCACCCCCGGTGGAACGCGGCTCCGCGCCGGGCGGGAGCCCTGCCCCAGCATCGGGCTCGGGCGGCTCAGCTCTCGGCGGGAGCCCCGCCAGCACCCGGCTCGGGCGGTCCGGGATCCGGGCTTGGGACCCGGACTCAGACCTCCGGCCGTGTCCAAGTCCGAGTCCTAGCGCTCTCCGGCATGTCCAAGTCCGAGTCGTAGCGCTCTCCGGCCGTGTACCTGCCCTACCGCTCCGGGTGATGCGCCGGGATCGGCGGGAGCTCCCCCGTCGTTTCGTACTCCGACAGCATGTCGATGCGGCGGATGTGGCGCTCGTCACCGGAGAAGGGGGTGTTGAGGAAGGTCTCGACGAACTTCGTCGCCTCCTCCGTCGAGTGCATGCGCGCGCCCACCGCGACGACGTTGGCGTTGTTGTGCTGGCGGCCGAGGGACGCGGTCTCCTCGCTCCAGGCGAGGGCGGCACGTACGCCCTTGACCTTGTTGGCGGCGATCTGCTCGCCGTTGCCGGAGCCGCCGATCACGATGCCGAGGGAGTCGGGGTCGCCCGCCGTGCGCTCGGCGGCGCGGAGGCAGAAGGGCGGGTAGTCGTCCTGGGCGTCGTAGATGTGCGGTCCGCAGTCGACGGCCTCGTGGCCCGCCGCCTTGAGCCATTCGACGAGGTGGTTCTTGAGTTCGAAGCCCGCATGGTCCGAGCCGAGATACACGCGCATGGTCCGAGTGTGACACGGCGGATCGCCGGCGGGCCGTTCGGGTCATCGCGGGGCGGGCTGCCCGGGTCGGGGCTCCCGAGCCCGGAAGACACCCCGGGCGCGGCAGCCGGAACTCGTCCGCCCACGCGGGCCGGCCGTGGCGGAATGCGCTCGAATACGGGCCGCGAATGCGCGTGCGGGACCGCCGGAGAAAATGTGAGGGAATCTACAAACCTCAAGGAAACCTCAGGTAACGATTACGTTTCGAAGGTTCACGAATTCCGTTGCCTCGGATTCACTGGACCGACTCGTGCACCGCTCGTACGGGTAACCGCTCACCGGCGCAAAAGGAATCCCCCATGACCTCGCAGCCGACCCTGCAGCAGTCTGGAAGTGGCCACACGGACCCGGACGGACACGGTTCCGGGCTCCAGGCCGGACTCAAGAACCGCCACCTCACCATGATCGCCATCGGCGGTGTCATCGGTGCCGGACTCTTCGTCGGCTCCAGCTCCGGCATCGCCACCGCCGGACCCGGCATCCTCCTCTCCTACGCCCTCGTCGGCACCCTCGTCGTCCTCGTGATGCGCATGCTCGGCGAGATGTCCGCCGCGAACCCCACCTCCGGTTCCTTCTCCGCGCACGCCGACCGCGCGCTCGGCGGCTGGGCCGGCTTCTCCATCGGCTGGCTGTACTGGTTCTTCTGGGTCGTCGTGCTCGCCGTGGAGTCCACTGCGGGCGCCAAGATCCTCTCCGGCTGGATACCGGCCGTCCCCCAGTGGGGCTGGGCGCTCATCGTCATGCTGGTGCTGACCGCCACCAACCTGGTCTCCGTCGGCTCGTACGGCGAGTTCGAGTTCTGGTTCGCCGGGATCAAGGTCGTCGCGATCGCCGCGTTCATCGTCGTCGGTCTCCTGGCCGTCCTCGGCGTGCTGCCCGGCGTCCACGCCGACCAGGCGTCCTTCTCCAACCTGACCGGCCACGGCGGCTTCCTGCCGCACGGTCCGGGTTCGATCCTCACGGGTGTGCTGCTCGTCGTCTTCTCGTTCATGGGCAGCGAGATCGCCACGCTGGCCGCCGGTGAGTCCGAGGACCCGCAGCGCGCGGTCACCAAGGCGACCAACAGCATCATCTGGCGCATCGCCGTCTTCTACCTCGGTTCGATCCTCATCGTCGTCTCCCTGATCCCGTGGAACGACAAGTCGATCACCGACAAGGGCTCCTACGTCGCCGCCCTGGACTCCCTGGGCATCGCGCACGCCGGCCAGATCATGAACTTCATCGTGCTGACGTCGGTGCTGTCCTGTCTGAACTCCGGTCTCTACACCGCCTCCCGCATGGCCTTCTCGCTCGGGCAGCGCGGGGACGCGCCGAAGGTGTTCGCCCGGACCACCGGCCGCGGTGTGCCGAGGACCGCGATCCTCGTCTCGGTCGCCTTCGGGTTCGTGGCCGTGTTCTTCAACTACAAGTTCCCGGACACCGTCTTCCTCTTCCTCGTCAACTCCTCCGGCGCGGTCGCCCTGTTCGTCTGGCTGGTGATCTGCTTCTCGCAGCTGCGCATGCGGCGGATCATCCAGCGCGAGGCGCCGGAGAAGCTGGTCGTGAAGATGTGGCTGTACCCGTACCTGACCTGGGCGGCGGCCTTCGTGATCGTGTTCGTCCTCGGCTACATGCTGACCGACACCGAGCACGACGGCCGGGAGACCGTGCTGCTGTCGCTGCTGGTGGCGGCGGTCGTACTGGTGATCGCCGTGGTCAAGCAGAAGCTCGGCGGCGGCCGCCGGACGGCGGCTGCCGAAGCCACCGGGGCGGCCGACGGGACGGAGCAGATCCCGGCCGGCTGACGCGGAAAGCAGAAGGTGGGGGGAGCCTCGTTCCGAGGCTCCCCCCACC
>NZ_JBHJUW010000099.1:0-33305 GCF_042268205.1 Streptomyces sp. NPDC056160 | reverse complement strand
CACCCGGGCCGTCCGGTTCGCCGCCGCGGCCGCCGACACCGCCGTACGGGCCGCCTGCGCCGCCCGGTCCGCCGCGGCCGCCGCACGCGAAGCGGCTGCCGCCGCCTTACCGGCGGACGACTTGGCCTCCAGCGCCTCCTGCGCGGCCACCTGGGCCGCGGCCTTGGCCGCCTGCGTGGCCGCCGCCGCCTTGGCCGCCTCCTCCTTGGCCTTGTCGGTCAGCTCCTTGGCCTGCTTCTGCGCGTGGTCGGCCAGGTCGGCCAGCTGGGAGACGGTCAGCGTCTCCTGGTCCCGGGCGGAGGCGACCTGCCACCCGTCGTCCAGGAACGCCTGTACGTCCTCCGCCGTCCCGTCCAGCGCCTGCTGCGCGACCTGCTTGACGTTCGCACCGCCCGCCGACATCAGCCGCAGGACCTGGATGCGGTTGTCGTCCTCACGAGGACGGAACTGGCCCTTGTCGATGAACGCCTGCCAGTCGTCGGCCGAACCGTCCAGCGCCGTGGCCGCCGCGGCCTTCACCCCCGGACCGCCGTACGCCATGATCTGCGCGACCTGCACCCGCAGGTCCTCGTCGTAGGGCGCCTGGAAGCCCGAGTTCAGGAACTCCGTCAGCTGGTCCGCACCGCCGCTCAGCGCGGTGCCGGCCGCCGCCCGCACTCCGGGGCCGCCGATGGCCATCACCTGGGCGACCTGGACCCGCAGGTCCTCTTCCCAGATGACCGGCAGGTCCTTCGTCATGAAGGTCTGGACATCCTCGTCCGACCCCGTCAGGGCGGCCTCGGCCGCCTTGCGCACGCCGGGGCCACCGTAGCGCCACGCCTCGAAGACGTCCGCCCTGTTGTAGTCCGGCACATCGTCGGCCGCCGCCGCCGGGTGTATGTGCACACCCAGCAGCAGTGCCAGGGCCATCAGCGTGGCCGCCAGACCACGCCGGACCCGCACGACCCCGAATCGGGTTGCCAATGCCTCTTCTCCTTATCGATACCTGGGAGCCGAACGGTCCGAGGGGCAGGGCCGCCCGCGGACGGCCGGTCGCAGACGTGACCGGCCGCCGGCCGTCGCCGCCGGCCGTCCGGCCGTGCCCGCAAGGCGCGCGCACGGTGCCGGTCAGAGGGTGGGCAGGACAGCGGTCCGGGAACGCACGGCCCGATGGGCCGTACGCCGTCAGTGGGGCGGCGAAGCCTTCTAGAGGGGGTCGGTCACCCCTGCGGACCGTCGGTCGTCCTCGTGCGAACGGACGGAGCGCCCGGCGCCGTCAGGGACGGCGGCCGTCATGCGGTACGCCCGGGCCTGTCGCGCCGTTCCATGTCCGTACTCCCCCCATGGATGGAACTGTGCCCGTCCGTTTCGACGGCGTGTGACAAGTGCACGCCATTACCGGGACTTTAGCATCGGCACATCCGGCTCACAGCGAACGTCACCTGGCCGGACAACCCCCGTCGGTCGCCGACGAGTTCGCCGTCCAGCCCGTCCAGCGCCTCACGCGCACCGTGACCACCGCCCCGTCCGGGGGGTGGTCGGCGTACTGCGGGTACCTGCTCCGCAGCAGCGCCAGGGCCTCCTGCCGCTCCCGCCACGACTCGGGGTCCGACGGCTCGCCCGGCGCGCCGGGCGGCAGGATCCGGGCGACACCGTCCGCGCGGACCCACCACAGCCGGGCCCAGTCCTCGTCGTAGGCGTCGGCGAGGAGGGAGACGAAGGGGTGGGCGGCGATGTTGCGCAGCCGCTTCAGGCGGGTGGTGGTCTTCGGCTTGTGGTCGACGGCCGTCACGACGGTGTGCCGGTCCGGGACGGCGAACACCACGGGCACCAGGTGCGGGCGGCCCGCCGGGTCCACGGTGGCCAGCCGGGCCACGCGCGCGGCGGCGAAGCGGCGCCGGGCCTCCTGCGGCTCCATCCGCGGCACGTGGGTGCCTCCTTCCCCGGTGCGTGAGCGCGTCCGCGGGCCGGGTACCCCCTTGGCACCGTGCCGGACCCACAATGGGCGGCGGGGTGACGGCAGGACCTGGGGGACGACGACGAAGGGAGACGCATGCCGGGGCTCGCGGTTCCGCTGTGGGACGTGGCCAATGGTCAGGGGCTGCGCCAGCTCGCCGAGCTGGGCCTTGCGCTGCTGCTGTCGAGTCTGATCGGCTGGGAGCGGGAGGCGCACCAGAAGAGCGCCGGTCTGCGCACCCACACCCTGGTCGGCGTCGCCAGCGCGCTGATGATGGAGGTGTCGCAGCACGGGTTCACCAACGTGCTGGGCCTGGACCACGTGTCCTTCGACCCGTCCCGGGTGGCCGCCCAGATCGTCTCCGGCATCGGCTTCATCGGCGGCGGCCTGATCTTCGTACGGCGGGACGCGGTGCGCGGGCTGACCACCGCCGCCACCATCTGGCTGACCTGTGCCGTCGGCATGGCCTGCGGGGGCGGGCTGCCGATCCTGGCGCTGGCCACGACGGTGCTGCACTTCCTCGTCGTACGCGGCTATCCCCGGCTCTCGCGCCGGCTCATCCGGGGTGCGGTACCCGGCACGGTCGAGGTCCGGCTGACGTATCTGACGGGCACGGCCCTGCTGCCGCGGCTGCTGGAGGCGTGCACCCGGCGGGGCTTTCGCATCCTGGAGGTGAAGGCCGACCGGCTGCCGGGCCGCACCGACGCCGCGGCCCGCGTCCTGCTGCGTCTGGAGGGCACCGCCGACGCCGGGCGGCTGGCGTCGGAGCTGTTCCACGACGAGGGGGTCGTCGACGTCGAGCTGAGCCTCGGTACGGACGACGAGGAGCAGGACGCGTAGGACGGCGGCGCGGGCAGGTGCCGCGGGCGGCGGCGCTCACCCGGTCGGGCCGGCGCCGTGCATGGCGCCGGCCCGGGCGGGCACCCGGGCCGCACTGTGCACCAGGAACACCACGGATCACGCGTGCTGCTCACCGGCTGGTTCAGTTTCCCGGACGGGGAGGCGACCGCCGGGGACGTCCTGGCGTTGCACCGGGTGGAGGACGAGCTGCGCCGGGCGGGTCTCGCCTACGACGTCGCCTGGAGCCCCGGTTTCCGGCCGGACGCGCTGCACCTGGAGGACGTCGCGGCCCGGCGGTACGGGTACCTGGTGTTCGTGTGCGGTCCGCTGCACGGGCCGCAGGTGGAGGAGTTGCACCGGCGGTTCGCCCACTGCGCGCGGATCGCGGTGGGCACCTCGGTGCTCGACCCGGACAGTCTGGCCGTCACCGGCTTCCACCACGTGCTCGCCCGGGACGCACCGGCCGCCGGGCCCGCCCTGGACCTGGCGGCCGGCGCCCCCGCCCTGCCCGCCCGGCCGGTGGTCGGCGTGGTCCTCACGCACGGGCAGCACGAGTACGGCGCGGCGCGGCGGCACGGCGCGGTCGCCGAGGCGGTGACGTCGTGGCTGCGCGGCAAGGACTGCGCACGCCTGGAGCTGGAGACCCGCCTGGACCGGCACGACTGGCGGCTGTGCGCCACCCCCGCCCAGCTGGAGTCCGTCCTGCTGCGCCTCGACCTCGTCGTCACCGACCGGCTGCACGGGCTGGTGCTCGCACTGCGCGCCGGTACGCCCGCGCTGGCCGTGGACCCGGTCGAGGGGGGCGCGAAGGTGAGCGCCCAGGCCCGTGCCTGCGGCTGGCCCGCACTGGTGCCTGCCGAACGCCTGGAGGGGGCCGGGGCAGGCGAGCTGGACCGGTGGTGGGGCTGGTGCCTGACCTCGGGCCGGGTGGCCGCGCGGCAGTTGCGGGAGGAGTGGGCGGCGGAGCCCGGGCAGGACGGGGCTCGGGAGCTGCCGGCGGTGCTGGGGGTGCCGCGCACGGGCCGGCCCGGGGCGCGGCACGGTTAACCCGCGGGGCGCCCGGGCACCCGGAGCGGGACGCGGCAGGCAGCTCGGTTCCCGTAGGAGCAACAGTGTCGACAAACAGACTTCCCGATCACGAACAGCGGATCCTGGACGAGATAGAACGCGCCCTGAACCGTGACCGCCGGCTGGCCCGGCGGCTGAGTGCCACGCGGCGCCGCCGGCGCCCGGACCCCGCCCGGGTGGCGGCCTACGCGCCGCGGACCTGGACCGTCGTCATGCTGCTGGCGGTCGCCGTGGCCCTGCTGGCGGCCGGCGCCGCCACCGGCGAGCCGGGAGTGATCTGGGCGTTCGCCGCGGTGTGGCCCATGGCGCTGTTCGCCGCGCTGCGGCTGTGGTGCGGGCGGTCGCGCTCCGCCTGAGCCGCGGCGGCGCGGCCCGTCCGGCGGCCGGGGGCTTTGGCCACGGAGCCGGGAGATCCTTCACGGAGCCGCGAGATCCGGTCACGGAGTTGCGCCAGGGGGTGGCGCCCGGGGTTTGCGTCGGAAGTTTCGCGCCCGGGGTCTGCGTCGGAAGTTTCGCGCCAAGGGCTTGCGTCAGGAGTTCGCGCCAAGGGTTTGCGTCAGGGGGGTTTTCGCGGGGGCGGCGGAGGTGAGCAGGCGCAGCGCGTCGTGGGACGGGCTGCCGGGTTCGGCGGTGAGGACCATGAGGCGCTGCCCCGAGCCGTCCGGGCTGTTCCAGGTGTCGCAGTCGAGGGTGAGGTCACCGGCCACGCGGTGCCGGTAGTGCTTGGTGCCGTAGGCCGCGGTGATGACGCGGTGTTCGCCCCACCAGGTGCGGAAGTCGGCGTCGCGGGCGGAGAGTTCACCGACGAGCCGGTCGAGTTCGGGGTCGTCGGGCCGGGCGGCGGCGCCCATGCGCAGGGCGGCGACCGCGTCGCGGGCGTCGTGCGGCCACTCGCGGTGCAGGTCCCGGACGGCCGGGTCGGTGAACAGCAGGTGCACGTAGTTGCGCCGCTGCGGCGGTATCCGCGAGAAGTCGGTGAACAGGGCCGCCGCCGCGGTGTTCCAGGCCAGGACGTCCAGCCGGTCGCCGAGGACGAGGGCGGGGGTGGCGGCGAGCTGGGCGAGCAGGCGCCGCATGGCGGGCCGCACGCGCTGCGCCGGCCGCGGCCCGCGCGGCCGGGCGTCGGCCTTGCCCGCGAGCCGGTACAGGTACGTCTGCTGGTCGTCGTCCAGGCGCAGCGCGCGGGCCAGGGTGGCGAGGACGGACACGGAGGCGGCGACGCGGCCCTGTTCGAGGCGCGTGTAGTAGTCGACGCTGATCGCGGCGATCCGGGCGACCTCCTCGCGACGCAGCCCCGCGACCTTGCGGCGCCCGTCCGTCCCGGGCAGCCCGAACTCCTCCGGTGCCAGTTCGGCCCGGCGGGCCTTCAGGAAGGCCCCGAGGGCGCGGGGATCGGAGGCCGTGGTCATGGCTCCCATTGTCGCGCACGCGCAGCGCGGCGCGGGCATCGCACGCACGGCGCGGCGCGGGCATCGCACGCACGGCGCGGCGCGGGCATCGCACGCACGGCGCGGCGCGGGCATCGCACGCGCAGCGCGGCGCGGGCATCGCGCGGGACGCGAAGGCGCGGCCCGCCGCTCCGCGCGCGTCAGCCCGTGTAGCGGCGGGCCTTCGAGCGGCGCTGGCTGTCCTCCAGGAGCCGGAGCCGCCGCTCCACCTCGGGCGGGAGCACGCGGCGCTCGCGCAGGATCCACGGCAGGGCGCCGGCCGCCTCGGCGAAGGCCCCCAGGGACGCGGCGTCGCGGGGGACGGTGCGCGCCAGGTGCAGGGTGCGGCGCAGGGCGGGCCGCAGGGGCCGGCGCAGCCAGGTGAACCACAGGGTGTTGCGGATGCCGTCCCGGCGGCGGCGGGTGGGATCACGTACCGGCGACGGCTGGTGATGGATCGTCAGGTCCTCGGCGTACGTCAGCCACCAGCCGTCCGCGGCCAGGTCGGCGGCGAGCAGTTCCTCCTCGCCGCCCAGCCACAGCCGGGGGTGGAAGCCGCCCGCGCGGCGGAACGCGTCGGTGCGCAGCACGGTCGCCGCGGCCAGGAAGGAGCCCAGCGCCGGGCCGGGCAGCCACCGGGGCGCGGGCAGGGGCGAGTTGCGCAGTTCCTCGACGATCGGGTCCTCCGTCCCGTCCGGTTCGACGACGATGCGGGCGGTGACGGACCCGAGTGCGGCGTGCCGGTCGAGCAGGTCGGCGGCGCCGGTGAGCGCGCCCGGCGCCCACCAGGAGTCGTCGTCGCAGAAGGCCACGTAGGGGGTGCGGACGCGGCGCACGGCCAGGTTGCGGCCGACGGCGCCGAGGTTGCGGCCGGGGCGCAGCAGCCGTACCCGCGGGTGGTGGCGGGCGACGGCGGCGGCGGTGCCGTCGGTGGAGCCGTTGTCGGTGACGATCACTTCGGGCCGCTCGGGGAGTTCGGCGAGCCGGTCGAGGGTGCGCAGGAGTTCGGGGCGGCGGTTGTGGGTGATGACGACGACGGTGGTGCGGGGGTCGGTCACGGGGTGCCTCCCTGGTCCGGGCGGGACGGCCGGGGGCCCGGCTCCGCGTCCAGCATCCGGGCGGCGCGTTCGACGTGGGGCGGCAGCGGGCGGCGGGCGCGCAGGGCGCGGGGCAGGCGGGCGAGGGCCTCGCGCAGGGCGCGCCGGGCGTGCGGGTCGTGGCGGGCGTCGGCGGCCAGGTCGCGGGTGCGGGCGAGGGCGTGGGGCAGCGGGCGGCGCAGCCAGGCGGTGAGGAGTTCGTTGCGGCGTACGACCGCGGGGCGGTCGGTGCGGGGGGCCGGGGCCGGGTGGTGGTGCGCGACCACCTCGGGGCAGTGGGTGACGCCCCAGCCGCGGGCGGCGAGGTCGTAGGCGAGCAGGGTCTCCTCGGCGCCGAAGAAGAGCAGCGGGTGGAAACCGCCGGCGTCGAGGTAGGCGGTGCGGCGGGTGACGCCGGCGCAGGCGAGGAAGCCGAGGACCTGGGTGCCGGGCAGGTCGTCGGCGGGGCCGAGGGGCGAGTCGGCGAGCACCTTGTCGAGCGGGTCGGGTTCCTCCTCGGGGCCGACGAGGGTGCGGGCGGCGAGCAGCCCGAGCCGGGGGTGGCCGTCGAGGAGGCGGGCGGCCTCGGTGAGCGCGCCCGGCGCCCACCAGGAGTCGTCGTCGCTGAAGGCCACGTAGGGGGTGCGCAGGGCACGGACGCCGTGGGTGCGGGCCGGGGCGCCCCGGTTGGACGGCAGGGCCAGGACGCGTACCTGGGGGAACTCGCGGGCGAGCAGGGCGCGGGTGTCGTCGGTGGAGGCGTTGTCGGCCACGACGATCTCGGGGCGTTCGGGCAGGGCGAGCAGGTGCCGCAGGGTCACGGCGAGGCTCGCGGAGCGGTTGCGGGTGGCGATGACCACGCCGACGGGACCGTGCGTGGGTGCGTGTGAGTGTGCGTGTGCGTGTGCGTGTGCCATGGTGCCGGCCGTCCTTCGTCAGTGCGACGGCTCGGGGAGCGCGTCGAGGGCGTCCAGTGCCTCTTGGGTGCTGATCCTCAGCAGCGCGGGGTCGGGGCGGCGGGCGTGCGGGTCGCCCTCCGGGCCGTGCCACAGGGCGGTGTGGCGGGGGTCGCCCGGGGGCGGACCCCAGCGGCTGGGCGGGATGGGGCCGAACAGTGTCACCGACGGGGTGGCGTGGGCCACGGCGAGGTGGGCGATGCCGGTGTCGCCGCTGAGGACGGCACGGGCGCCGGCGACCAGCGCGGAGAACCGGCCGAGGGGCAGACCGCCGCCGAACACGTCCGTGTCGGGCAGCCGGGCCCGCTTGGCGAGCGTGGCGACGAGGTCGCCCTCGTCCGGGCCGCCGGTGACGACGACCCGGTGACCGCGGGCGCGCACCGCCTCGGCGACGCGGGCGAACCGGTCGAGCGGCCACTGGCGCGCGGGGGATCCGGCGCCGGGGTGCACGACGAGCGCGCCGGGGGCCGGGGACGGCCCGGCGGGGCGGGGCAGCCGCAGGTCGGCGGGGTCGGCCGCCACGCCGTACCAGCGCAGCAGCCGGCACCAGCGGTCCCGCTCGTGCTCGTCGGCGTACCAGGGCGGCCCCTCGATGCCGGGGGTGCGCGGGTGCGCGAACGCGAACAGCCGCCCAGGGCCGAGCGCGGCGAGCAGCCGGTGGCTGGGCGGCCCGTTGCCGTGCAGGTCGACGGCGAGGTCCGGCGGCGGCCCGGTCCAGTCGAGCGCGGGCGGTACGGCCCGCCCGGGCGCGCAGGCGGGCAGCAGCCGGTCGACCGCGCCCGTCGCCTCGGCGAGGGCCCGCAGTTCCGACGGCGCGGCGAGCACGGTCTCGTGCTGCGGGAACGCCCGTCGCAGGGCGCGCAACGCCGGCACCCCGGCCAGCAGATCACCGAGCCCGAGGGCGCGCAGGACGAGGAGGCGGGGGGTGTCCCCTCCTCCGGTTCCGCCGGAGCCGCTCACCGTGCTCCCTCCGCCGCCCTCGCCATCAGGGCGGTCGAGGAGCGGCCGTCGAGGTAGGGCAGGAGGACGGCCTGGCCGCCCCACTCCTGGAGGAGGGCCGCCTCGGGCAGGTCGGCCCCGGCGTAGTCGCCGCCCTTGACCCAGACGTCGGGGCGGAGTTCGGCGAGGAGCCGTTCTGGGGTGTTCTCGTCGAACACGGCCACGGCGTCGACGCAGGCCAGGGCGCGCAGGACGCGCAGGCGGTCGGCGAGCGGGTTGACCGGCCGGCCCTCGCCCTTGCGGCGACGTACGGACGCGTCGGAGTTGACGCAGACGACG
Source organism: Streptomyces sp. NPDC056160 (assembly GCF_042268205.1). Taxonomy (NCBI): domain Bacteria; kingdom Bacillati; phylum Actinomycetota; class Actinomycetes; order Kitasatosporales; family Streptomycetaceae; genus Streptomyces; species Streptomyces sp. NPDC056160. The sequence goes on along the minus strand of NZ_JBHJUW010000099.1, from coordinate 24,724 downwards.
AGGCAGTCGCCGATCCGCCGGGCGGCCTGGAGCAGGCCGACGTGTCCTGCGTGCAGCAGGTCGAAGCAGCCGCCCGCGGCGACGACGGTGCCGCCGGTCGCCCGGACCCGGGCGACCAGGTCGCCGGGGTCGTCGCCCGGCGGCACGGCGCGCTCGTCGGGGGTGCCGAGCAGGCCGCCCGCCCCGCCGGCGCCGACGAAGGCGGTCGCCGCGGTGACGGCGCCCTCCACGGCCTCCCCGACGAGCGCTCCGTCCGCGAGGAGTCCGGCGGCCGTGGCGGCGAAGCGGTCCCCGGCGCCGCACGGGTCGCCGTGGTGGGCGGCCGTGACCGGCACCAGCAGCGGGTGTTCGCCGTACGACAGCAGGGCGCCGCGGGCGCCCAGGGTGACCGCGACGGCGGCGACCCGCCAGTGTTGTACGAGAGCGGACGCCTCGTACGCGACGGCGCGCAGTTCGCCGGCGCCAGGGCCGGTGTCGTCCGCGTCCTCGGCCGCCGCGCGCAGCGCCCCCGCGAAGGCGCGGGCCTCCGAGCGGGCCGGGGTGACCAGGCGCGTGCCGGGTACCGGCGGGCCGCCTCGGGGGTGCGGGTCCCAGACGACGGGGGGCCGTCTGAGCAGTTCGGGCCGCAGGACGTCCGCGGTGCCCCGGCCGTAGTCGGAGACGAGGACGGCAGACGCGCCGGCGAGCACCGCGCGGGCCTCCTCGGTGGCGTCCCCGGCGCGGCCGGAGCCGTGGTCGAGGCGGACCACCGGCCGGCCCTGGGCCAGGACACGGGTCTTCTCCGGTACCTCGCCGCTCATCGGGAGCGGGACGAGAGTCAGCCAGGGTTCCAGCAGGCGGCGCAGCTCGCGGCCCGCCAGACCGTCGTCCAGGCCGGCGACGAGGGTGACGTCGCGGCCGTCGCGGGCGGCGAGGTACGCCGTGAGGGCGGCGCCGCCGGGCCGTACCCGCTCCGCGCAGTCGGCGACGACCGGTACGGGCGCGTCGGGCGCGAGCCGGTCCGCGTGTCCGGTGAGGTCGCGGTCCAGCAGGGCGTCGCCGACCACGACCAGGGGTGCCTTGCCCGTCATGTCACCTCCCGCCCCCTTCGAGGGCGTCCCGTTCGACGGTGTCCCGTTCGATGGCCGCGTCGAACGCGGCGCAGATCATGTGCACGGCGACCAGGTGGAGTTCCTGCACGGTGGCCGTGGAGGCCCCGGCGGCACAGAGCGCCTCGTCGCCGCCCGCGCTCAGCGGGTTGGGCGCCGGGCCGGTCAGCGCCCACACGCGCAGGCCCGCGGCGCGCCCCGCGTCCGCCGCCGACAGCAGATTGGCGCTGGCTCCGCTGGTGGACAGCAGCATGAGGACGTCGCCGGGCCGGCCGTGGGCGCGCACCTGGCGGGCGAACACCTCGTCGACGCCGTAGTCGTTGGCGATGGCGGTGGTGCTGGAGGTGTCGGCGTGCAGGGCGATCGCAGAGTAGGGCGGGCGGTCCTCGCGGTAGCGGCCGACGAGTTCGGCGGTCAGGTGCTGGGCCTGGGCGGCGCTGCCGCCGTTGCCCGCGGCGAGCAGCCGTCCGCCGCCGCCGAGGACGGCGGCGAGCCGTTCGCCCCAGCGCTGGGTGATGTGCGCGCAGCCGCGGAACTGTCCGAGGGCGGCGAGGAGTTCGTCGCAGTGTCCGAGGACGGCCGGTGTTCCGGCACTCATGGCGTCACCTCCGGGAACGTGGGGTCGGTGCGGGGGAGGCCGGGGTCCGTCACGCGACCTCCGTCTTGACCTCGTGCTCGGCGGTGACCCGCCGGTAGACCTGTTCGGCGCCGTCTGCCACGCGCCGCCATGTGAAGCGGTGCAGCACGCGTTCGCGGCCCGCCGTTCCGTAGCGGCGGCGGGTGCGGTCGCTGCCGAGCAGGTCGCGTACGGCGGCGGCGACCGCGCCCGGGTCGCCCTGGGGGACGAGCCGGCCGGTGCGCCGGTCGGCGACCGAGTCGCGGTGGCCGCCCACGTCGGTGGCGACGACGGGCACGGCGCAGGCCATCGCCTCCAGCGGCACGATCCCGAACGGCTCGTACGCCGGTGTGCACAGCACCAGGTCGGCGCTGCGCATCAGCGCGGGCATGCGGGCCGGGTCGACGGCGCCGAGCAGCCGCACCCGGTCGCCGACGCCTTCCTCGGCGGCCAGGCCGAGGAGCCTGCGGGCCTCGGGGTCGGTGTGCAGCAGGGCGGGTGGCGGGCCGCCCGCGACGAGGAGTTCGGTGTCGGGGATCCGGGCGAGCGCGCGGATCGCCTGGTCGTATCCCTTGCGGCGGACGAGCCGGCCGCAGGAGAGCAGCCGGTGCCGGTGCGCGCGGGCGGGGGCGGGCGCGGTGGCGGGGTCCGCGGCGGGGTGGAAGTGGGCGGAGTCGACGCCGCAGGGGACGACGGAGACCTGGCGCGGGGAGACGCCCATGGCGGCGAGTTCGTGGACCTCGTCGGAGCAGGTGGCCAGGACCCGGTCGCAGGTGCGGCCGATCTGCCGTTCGATGCCGATGCGTTCGGCCGGGCTGGTGTCCTCGCGGCCCTGGTGCCGGCGCTTGACGGTGCCCAGCGCGTGGAAGGTCTGGACGACGGGGACGCCGTGCGGGCCCGCGCCGAGCAGGGAGGCCATGCCGGACATCCAGAAGTGGGCGTGCACGACGTCGGGCCGCTCACGGCGCCAGACGCGGGCCAGGTGGGCGCCGAAGGACGGCATGTGTGCGAACAGGGCGTCCTTGGGGAGGACTTCGGGCGGCCCGGCCGGTACGTGCTCGACGACGGCGCCGCCGGGCAGCGGCACCCGGTCGGGCAGGCCGGGGTCGTCGCGCCGGGTGTGGACGGTGACGTCGTGTCCGCGGCGCGCCAACTCCTCGGTGAGGCGGGCCACGTACACGTTCTGGCCACCGGCGTCGACCCCGCCGAGCGCGGCGAGCGGGCTCGCGTGCTCGGACACCATGGCGATCCTCATCGGGTGACCTCCTTCAGCAGCCGCTCCCAGTCGTCCAGGAAGCGGGTCAGTCCGTAGCGGGCGAGCGCGGCGGTGCGCGCCGCCTCGCCGGCCGCGCGGGCGTGCTGCGGGTCGGCGACGAAGTCCCGTACGGCGTCGGTCAGGACGTCGATCCGGTTGGAGACCACTCCGGCGCCGGGCGGCACCGCCTCGGTGACCTCGGTGGTGGCGAGGGCGGCCACGGGCATGCCGAGGTGCATCGCCTCCAGCAGGGACAGGCCGAGGGAGGTCCAGCGGACGGGGTGGAGGTAGAGGCGGCGCCGGGCCATCTCGCGGTGCAGATCGCGCTGGACGAGTTCGTGGGTGCGGCACCGGTCGGGCGGCAGGCCGAGGTGGGCGGCGAGGCCGTCGGTCCGCATGCCGTAGACGTCCAGCGGAGCGGCGTGCGCGAAGGCGGGGAGCAGGTCGGTGCCGGTGGTACGGCCGCGCCGGACGGGCTCGTTGACGACGACGGCCGCGTGCGGCACCTCGCCGGTCCACAGCGGGCCGGGGTCGACGATGCCGTGTTCGACGACCGCGGTCTCCGCGTGGCCCGCGTCCCACATCAGCCGGTTGAAGTGGGTGACGTGGACGAGCGGGATGCCGGGGGGCAGGTCGGCGACGGGGTGCCGGGTGTCGGGCACGTCGCCGTCGGGGGCGTTGTGCTCCAGGTACACCATCGGCGGGGTGCGGCCGAGCAGGCGGCTCACGAGGTCGTACTCGTGCGGGCGCTGCAGGACCACGAGGTCGATGCCGGCGTCCCGCAGCCGCTCGGGGGGCAGTTCGACGACGGAGTCCGGCCAGTCGAAGGTGCGGGCGCGGCCGAGGCCGTCGGGGCCGCGGTCGGGGGTGACGGGGACGACGTAGGTGTGCGGGCCCTGGACGAACGCGGTGGTCCAGGAGCCGTGCACGTGCCAGATGAGGATCCTCACGTCTTCATCACCTTCTCCACGGCGGCGAGCACGTCGGTGGCGGTCACCGATTCCAGGCAGGGGTGGCCCGGCACCGGGCAGGTGCGGGCGCGGCTGCCGGCGCAGGCGGCGTCCTGGTCGCCGAGCAGCACGTACGGGACGCCGTAGGGGCGCCAGCGTCCGGCGGGCACGACGGGGGCGAACAGGGAGACCACGGGGGTGCCGACGGCGGCGGCGAGGTGGGCGGGGCCGGTGTTGCCGGTGACGACCGCGCGGGCCCGGGCCAGGACGCCGGACAGTTCGGGGGCCGCGGTCCGGCCGCCGAGGTCGAGGCCGTGCCGGCCGGCCACGTGCGCGGTCAGGTCCTTCTCTCCCCCGCCCCCGGTGACGACCACCCGGTGCCCGGCGGCGGTGAGTTCGCGTACGGCCTCACCGCAGCGCTCGGGGCTCCAGGCGCGGGCCGGCACGCTCGCCCCCGGGTGCAGGACGACGTAGGGCCGCGGGCCGGTGAGGTGGGCGGTCGGGGGCGGTGGCAGCACGCGCAGCCGTCCGTCGTCGGGGCGCGGGAACCCGGCGGCCCCGGCGAGGTCGAGGGCGGCCTCGGCCTCGTGGGCGTGCGGGAGGCGGCGGTGGCGTACGTCGAGCAGGGAGCCCGGGTAGTCCGCGCTGTCCGCGGCGATGTGCCGTACGCCGGCCAGCCGCAGCAGCAGTGCGGTGGGCAGCGGGGACTGGTGGAAGGAGGTGAGGACGAGCGCGGTGTCGGCGTCGATGGCGTCGAGGAGCTTGTCGATCTCGGCCCGGTCGACGGGTGGCGGCTCGAACCCGGCCCAGGGCGCGTCCCACACGAGGATGTCGTCGAGTCCGGGCAGCAGGCGTGCGGCCCCTTCGCCGCGCGGCCCGCACAGCAGGGTGACCCGCTCGGCCCGCGCGGCGACGGCTCGCACGGCGGGCCCGGCGAGCAGCACGTCGCCGAAGCTGTCGAGCCGGGTGACGAGCGCCTTCATCGCCGCCACCGCCCCGGCTCCGGGCCGGCACCGGCGTCCTCGCCCGCCGGGGCGCGGCAGGGGGTGCCCTGGCCGCGGGCCGGTGGGAGCGGGCCGCCGAGCAGGCGGCGGACGGCGGTCAGCAGGTCGGGGGCCACCTGGTCGGCGGCGGCCGTCTCCTCGGGGCGGGTGGCGGGAGTGGGGACGAGGATGCCGCGGGCGCCGGCGCGGCGGGCGGCCTCCATGTCGCTGCCGATGTCGCCGACGACCACGATGTCGGCGGGGGCGGCGCACAGCCGTCCGGCCGCCCACAGGATCAGGCCCGGTTCCGGCTTGCGGCAGCGGCAGCCGTCGTCAGGACCGTGCGGGCAGACGGCCCACGCGTCGAAGGGGCCGAGGAGCGTGTCGACGCGCTCGTCGACGCGGCGGACGTCGGCCGCGGTGATCAGGCCGCGGGCCACGCCGGACTGGTTGGTGACGACGCCGGTCGCCACGGAGTGCTCCCGCAGCAGCCGCACCGCCTCGCGGGCGCCCGGGAGCGGGCGGACCCGGTCGGGGTCGCCGTTGTAGGGGACGTCCTCGACGAGGGTGCCGTCGCGGTCGAACAGGACGGCGCGGACCGCGTTCACGGGGCCACCTCCTGCCAGGCGGGGGCCAAGCGGTGGCGCCAGCGTCCGCCGATCCAGTGCCAGGTGGCGGCGGGCGGGATGAGGACGCTGGTGACGGCCATGGTGGTCACCTCGTCCCGGGTGCGCGGTCCGGGCGCGATCCGGGTCCGGGCGAACTCGGCGGTGCCGGCCGCCCAGCCGAGCGCGGCCAGCGCGGCGAGCCGGGGGCGCCCGGCCGCGGCGAGCGCGCAGGCGGCGGCGCCCGCGGCGGTGACGGCGAGGTGGGTGCGGATGCGCCCGCGCGGGGCGAGCGCCTTGTGCCACCAGTCGGGCCCGTGCAGGCGCAGCATCAGCGCGTCGTCGGCGTTGCCGCGCTGGGCGCGCAGCGACACCCAGCGGTCGGCGGGGCGCACGGGGTGGCGGGTGGTGCGGCGGCCCTGGCGGATGCGCCAGCCGGCGTCGAGGACGCGCAGCGCGAGGTCGGCGTCCTCGCGGAAGGCACGCCGGAAGCGTTCGTCGAACCCGGCGACCTGCACCAGCGCCTCGGTGCGGTACGCCATGTCGGCGGTGATCCAGCGGGCCCGTGCGAGGCCCGCGGTGGTGCGCTCCCAGTCGGTGGGGCGCCGCTCGCCGGGAAGGGGCACGGCGATGACGCCCTGGACGGCCGCGGTGTCAGAGCTCGCCTCGGCGAGGTCCTCGGTGAGCTGGTCGCACCAGTGCGGGCCGACCTGGACGTCGTCGTCGAGGAAGGCGACCCAGGGGGCGGTGACGGCGCGCAGTCCGGTGTTGCGGGCGGCGGCCGGGCCGCGGCCGCCGCTGGTGAGCACGGCGGTGCGGGCCCGCAGGTCGCCCAGGACGGTCAACGCGTGCTCCAGGGCGCCGGGTTCGGGGTCGGGGTCGGGGTCGGGCCGGTCGTCGACGAGGACGATCTCCTCCGGGCGTGGCCCGTGGGCCGCGGCGAGCGCGGCCAGGCAGTCGGCCAGGGTGTCCCGGGCGAGCGTGGGGACGACCACGGCGTAGGAGACGCGGGCGGCGGTGTTCATGCGTACGCCCTTGTCCTGCGCACCGCGTACGGGCCGATGGCCAGCAGGTCGACGGGGGCCGAGCCGAAGCACTCCAGCGCGTCGCGCGGGTCGTCGACCATGGGCCGGCCGGCGGTGTTGAGGCTGGTGTTGACGACGACGGGCAGTCCGGTACGGCGTTCGAAGCCGCGCAGCATCCGGGCGGCCAGCGGCTCGTGCCGCTCGTCGACGGTCTGGATGCGGGCGGTGCCGTCGACGTGCACCACGGCGGGGATGCGGCCCCGCCAGTCGCGGTGGACGTCGTGCACGAAGAGCATGTACGGGCTGGGGAGCGGCCCTTGGAAGAGTTCGTGGGCGCGCTCGGCGAGGACCATCGGCGCGACCGGCCGGAACTCCTCGCGGCCCTTGACCCGGTTGAGCCGTTCCAGGTTCTCGGCGCGGCCGGGGTGGGCGAGCAGGGAGCGGTGGCCGAGGGCGCGGGGGCCGTACTCGCTGCGGCCCTGGAACCAGGCGACGACACCGTCGCGGGCCAGTTCCTCCGCGACCGCCTCGGCGATGTCGTCGGGCCGCTCGTAGGGTACGCCCGCCTCTTCCAGCCAGGCCCGCAGCTCCTCGTCGCTCCAGCCTCGGCCGAGGTCGGCGCCGGGCATCGGCGCTGGGGCGCCGCCCTCGCTCGCGGCCAGGTACAGGGCGCCGCCGAGCGCGGTGCCGGCGTCACCTGCGGCGGGCTGCACCCATACGTGGCGGTACGGGCCGCGGGCCGCGATCTTGGAGTTGGCGACGCAGTTGAGGGCGACGCCGCCGGCCAGGGCGAGGGCGTCGCCGCCCGCCTCGCGGTGCAGCCAGTGCACGAGTTCGAGCAGGACCTCCTCCAGGGCGGCCTGGCCGCTGGCGGCGAGGTCGGCGTGGTCCTGGGTCCAGGGCTCGTCCTGCGCGCGCGGCGGCGCGAGCGTGCTCCAGTCGACGCCGTGGGCGCGGAAGCCGCCGTCGCCGGTGGCGTGGACGTGCTGCCGCAGTCGCGGCAGGAAGCGGGGCTTGCCGTAGGAGGCGAGGGCCATGACCTTGTACTCGTCGCTGCTGCGCAGGAAGCCGAGGTGGGCGGTGAGCTCCTCGTAGAGGAGCCCGAGGGAGTCGGGCAGGGCCTGGGCTGCGAGCGTGTCGAGTTTGCCGTCGTGGAAGCGGCCCGCCAGGTGGGAGGCGGCCTCGCCGCGGCCGTCCAGGACGAGGACGGCGCTGTCGGGGTGCGGGGAGGCGGGTCCGGCGGAGGCGGCGTGCGCGATGTGGTGCGGCACGAACACGACCTTGGCCGGGTCCAGGCCGGGCAGTGCCTCGGCGAGGAACTCGGGGGCGCGTCGCGCGTACTCCAGGCGCAGCGGGTCCCACGGGTCGGACAGGCCCAGGTCGGCGGCGGGCCGGGCGAGGGCCGGGTCGAAGGAGTAGGTGACGGCGTCCAGCTCGTCGGGGCGCAGCCCGGCGTGTCCGAGGCACCAGCGGGCGGAGAGTTCCGGCAGTTCCCACGCGGAGAACGGCACCGGGCGTTTGCCGTGCTTGCGGCGGCTGAAGCGCTCCTCCTCGCCGGCCGCGACCGTGCGGCCGTCGACGACGAGGGCGGCGGCGGGGTCGTGGAACAGGGCGTTGATTCCAAGGATGCGCATGAGGTGGGCTCCGTCCCGTTGCGGCGGGGACCTGCGTGCGGAGGCGAATCTGGACCTGTCGGACATTCCGGGCTTCTGGGTGCCGCGCCTCAGCTGTCTCAAACACCTGAAGACAACTGGCGCCGACGAGGGGGATGTGGTCGTCCGCCACGGCAACGAAGGGTCACACCGAGTGAACGTTGCTGGTCACGACCCCGCAGCAGGGTTCAGGACCCGGCGACCGGAGGCTCCGGGAGGCGCTCCTTCGAGCGCGACCGCCCTCAGGCCGCCACAGCCCTCGTGAACCAGCCGATCGTGCGTTCCAGCCCCTCGTTCCAGGGGACGCGCGGCTGCCAGCCCAGCCGTTCGCGGGCCAGGCGGGTGTCGGGGCGGCGGCGGCCGGGGTCGTCGACGGGGCGGTCCACGAAGTCGATGCGGGAGGCGGAGCCGGTCAGCTCCACGATCCGGCGGGCCAGCTCCAGCATGGTGATCTCGTCGCCGCCGCCGATGTTCACCGGCCCCGGCTCGGCGGTGGCGGCCAGGGCGAGGATGCCGTCGACGGTGTCGTCGACGTAGCACAGCGACCTGGTCTGGCTGCCGTCGCCCGCGACCGTGAGCGGGGCACCGTCCAGGGCCTGCGCGATGAACGTGGGGACGGCGCGGCCGTCGCCGGTGCGCATCCGGGGGCCGTAGGTGTTGAAGATGCGCACGATGGCGGCGTCGGTGGCGTGCACGGCACGGTGCGCGGTGACCAGGGCCTCGGCGAAGCGCTTGGACTCGTCGTAGACGCTGCGCGGACCGACCGGGTTGACGTTGCCCCAGTACGTCTCGCGCTGCGGGTGTTCGAGCGGGTCGCCGTAGACCTCGGAGGTGGAGGCGAGCAGGAAGCGGGCGCCGTCGGCGCGGGCGCGCTCCAGGGCGTTGCGGGTGCCGGTGCTGCCGACGTCGAGGGTCTCCAGGGGCAGCCTCAGGTAGTCGGCGGGCGAGGCGGGGCAGGCGAAGTGCAGGACCAGGTCGAAGCGGCCGGGCAGACCGCGGACGGCGCCGGGGTCGGTGGCGTCGGCGCGGACGAAGCGGAATCCGCGCTGCCGCTCCAGTTCCGCCACGTTGGCGTGGGTGCCGGTGGCCAGGTTGTCCAGGCAGACGACGCCCGTGCCGGCGTCGAGCAGCCGGGCGCACAGATGGGATCCGACGAAGCCGGCCCCGCCGGTCACCAGGGCCCGGCGCCAGTCGCGTCCGCTCACGGGGCTCTCCTCCCTCTCGCCTTCACTCACGTGTCGGCTTGAGTAACCCGGGGACAGAACGGCACACATCGCCTCAATCAGGGCCGATCGCGCGTGAATCCGACGGATCGAAACCGATCGCACGTGCGACGATCACCTATTCGACCCCGCTATACACCGTGTACATACGCTCTATGTAAAGTCCCCGCATGCCTTCCTTGACCAAGAAGACCAGGAAAAACGGGAGAACGGGGAGCAACGGAACCCGGTTCCGCGCGATCGCCGCACTCGCCGCCGCTGCGGGCCTCACGGTGGCGCTGAGCGGCTGCACGAAGGTCGAGGCGACCAGCCCGAGTTCCGCGCGGACGCAGGCCGCGGCGGGCGCGCCGGGCCGGTTCGGTTCGGTCGACTGCCGTCAGGCCAAGTGCATCGCGCTGACGTTCGACGCCGGGCCGAGCGAGAACTCCGCGCGGCTGCTGGACATCCTGAAGGAGAAGAAGGTGCCCGCCACCTTCTTCCTGCTCGGGGCGCGGCACATCGACAAGTACCCTGAGCTGGTCAAGCGGATGGCGGCCGAGGGCCACGAGGTGGCCAGCCACACCTGGGACCACGAGATCCTCACCAAGATATCCGAGGACCGGATACGCGAGGAGCTGAAGCGCCCCAACGACGCGATCGAGCGGCTGATCGGGCACAAGCCGACGCTCATGCGCCCGCCGCAGGGCCGCACCGACGACACCGTGCAGCGGATCTCCAAGGAGATGGGCATGTCGGAGGTGCTGTGGAGCGTCACGGCGAAGGACTACACGACGACCGACTCCGCGCTGATCGAGAAGCGCGTCCTCGACCAGGCGTCCCGTGACGGGATCATCCTGCTGCACGACATCTACGACGGCACCGTGCCCGCCGTGCCCGGCATCATCGACGCGCTGAAGGAGCGGGGGTACGTGTTCGTCACCGTGCCGCAGCTGCTGGCACCCGGCAAGCCGGTGCCGGGCAAGGTGTACCGGCCCTAGTCCAGGGCGTGTTTCGAAAGTGGCGCCGTCCGCCCGGAGGGCGGGCCCCGCGGCGTCTGGTGCCTGCGATCGCAAGGCGGAGGGTCGTCCTCGCACCGGGCGTACGTGGACGATGTGGACGATCCCGACAACGCGGCGAGCGCGCGTGCCAGGCGTCGCGGGGCTGGGGGGACCTCCCGGCCGAAGGCCGGGGGAGGGACTTTCGAAACACGCCCTGGCAGGACCACCACCGCCGGCCCGGTCCGCTGTGCACCAGGCGGGTCGCGCTCCCGTCAGGCCCGGTCGTCCGGCGTGAGCGGGCGCCGGAAGCTGAGGCCCGGCCGGCCCTTGATCGTCACCTCGCCCTCCTCGGTGAACCCGTTGCGGGCGAGCACGGTCCTGGACGCCAGGTTGTCGCAGGTGGTGATGGCGGTGAGCGCACGCAGTCCGTACGTCCCGGCGGCCAGCCGGCACACCTCCCGCACGGCGGCCGTCGCGACACCCCGGCCCGCGGCGCGCTCCCCGATCCGGTAGCCCAGCTCGGCCGACCCGTCGGCGACGTCGACGAGGTTCACCCGGCCCAGCAGGGTGCCCTGTTCGCCCAGGACCAGGTGGAAGTGGCAGACACCGGCGTCCTGTTCGGCGAGCAGGGCGCGGTGGCGTTCCGCGAACCCCGTGAAATACGCGTCCCCGCGGTCCGAGATGGAGCGGGTGAAGTAACTCCGGTTCTCCCGCTCGAAGGCGAGCACCGCCTCGGCGTGGTCGGGCCGCAGCCGCTCCAGCGTCACCATGACCGCAGCATACGGCCACGCGGGTGAGACGGGGACGGACACCTGGTCATGCGGCCCGCGTTGGCTACGATCGTGCCGTGGTCACCTTCAGCCTGGAACGCACGCCGCCGCTCACCCCCGACGAGGCCTGGCGGCGGCTCACCCGGTGGCCCCGGCACGCCGGCGCGGTCCCGCTGACCCGCGTCACCGTGCTCACCCCCGCGCCCACCCGCGTGGGCACCCGCTTCGTGGCCCGCACGGGAGTGGGCCCGCTCTGCTTCGACGACCCGATGGAGGTGACCGTCTGGCGTCCGCCCGCCGACGGCGAGCCGGGCCGGTGCCGGCTGGAGAAACGGGGCCGGACGGTCCTGGGCTGGGCCGAGATCGAGGTCCTGCCGGGTCCCGGTGGCCGCGCGCGGGTGCGGTGGCGGGAGGAGCTGCGGGTGCGCTTCCTGCCCGCCGCCTTCGACCCGCTCCTGCACCGCACGGCGCGGGCGATGTTCGGCCGCGCCGTGAACAGGCTGCTGCGGCAGCCGTGACGGCGGGACGCGACAGGCGGCAGAAGGCGGCAGGCGGGTCCAGGGCGGTACAGGGCGGTCCTGAGATCCGGTCAGGACAGGATCTCGACGTACCCGTCGCTTCCGTGCACGCGGATCCGCTGCCCGTCCCGGATCAGCCGGGTGGCCCCCTCCACGCCCACGACGGCCGGCAGTCCGTACTCCCGGGCGATCACCGCGCCATGCGTCATCAGACCGCCCACCTCGGTCACCAGGCCCGCGATCGCGACGAACAGCGGTGACCAGCTGGGGTCCGTGGCGGTGGTGACCAGGATGTCGCCCGCTTCGAGATCGGCCTGCGCCATGTCGAGGACGACGCGGGCCCTGCCCTCCACGGTCCCGGCGGAGACCGGGAGGCCGGTCAGGGCGCCGTACGGTACGTCGTCGCGCCGGTACGAGCCGGTGAGGGCCTCGCCGTCCGAGGTGAGCACCCGGGGCGGTGTGAGCGCCTGGTAGGACCGGAACGCCTCCTTGCGCCGCTGGACGAGCGCGTCGTCCACGCGGTCGGAGCGTACGACCTCGTGGAGTTCGTGGAACGTGAGGTGGAAGATGTCCTCCTTCTCACGCAGCACGCCGGCCCCGACGAGGCGCTCGGCCTCCTTCAGCAGGGCCTGCTTGTAGAGGAAGTAGCGGCTGATGATGCCGTACTTCGGGTACTCCCGGTACCCGATGAAGGTCCTGACCCGGTCGATCATCCGCTTGGTCTCGTCGGCCTTGCGGTCCCCGTCCGGCAGGGCCCGCAAGCGGGACAGCACGTCCTGTTCCATCTGCCGCGCCCTGCGCCGCCCTTGCTCGAAGCGCCGCTCGGCGGCGCCCGGCCCGAAGTTCCTGACGTTGTCGAGGATCACGGGCACGAGCGCGGTGGGCCGCTCGCGCCAACGCGGCCGGGTGATGTCGATCTCGCCGACGCAGCGCATGCCGTACCGGTCGAGGTAGGCCTCGATGGCGTCGCGTGCCTCGCTCCCGCCCGGGAGCTTCGCCAGCTCCTCCAGGAAGCCCTCGTCCTCGACGCCCTCCAGGAACGCCACCACCTGTGGCCACGGGCGGATCACGTCCGCCACGTCGAGCAGCGCGAGGCCCATCTCCGAGGTGACGTTGCCGGGGGCGGACAGGCTCAGCGTGTCAGCCGCGTTCTTCTCCCCCAGCCACTCCCGCAGCTTGTCGTTGAGCCACCAGGTGGCTTCCATCCCCGCCATGATCGCCTGCATGCTCAGCGGGTCACCGAGGACTCGTTTGTGCTCCTGGAAGGCCTCCAGCAGGAAGTCGAACAGCGCGGGTCCGGTCTTCGTCCGGATGTCGCGCTCCAGGGCTGCGACGGACGCCCGGCTGCGCTCGATCAGCTCGGTGACGACGGCCGGATCGGTCTCGATCGGGGCGGGCCCGCCGCTCTTCGGCGGCCCGGCGGGAGCCGCGTCCGGGAGTGAGGGGACGAAGCCCTCGCGGTCGAGGACGGTCTCCAGCGCGTCCCGCATCAGCGGATCGCCTTTGCCCATGATGTCCAGGAGGCCGGCTCGGCTCGCGGGCGAGGCCAGGCGCCTGGTGACGTCGACGAACAGCCGCCCGCCGGCCGTGGGCATCGGCACCATGGCCGTCAGCTGCCACACGGAGATCCCCAGGGGCCTCATGGCGTCGGTCATCATCTGCTGGTGACCGACGGAGACGTAGACGTGGTTGTCCTGGTCGTCGGTCTCGGGGATGGGGAAGAGCGTCGTGATCGGCCTGCTCTGGACGATCCGGAAGTCGTCGTCGGCCAGACACCATTCGATGTCCTGCGGGCGGCCGAAGTGCTCCTCGATCCGCCGCCCGAGCCGCACGAGCCGCACGACCTGCGTGTCCGTCAGCGCCGGCTGCTCCTGCTGCCGCGCGTCGACGGCCACTTCCCGCGTACCGCCCCCCGGCAGGGCCCGCACGGCACGCTGCTTGGCGGCGACCGCCTTGGAGACGACCGCGCCGTCGCGCACCTTGAAGACGTCCGGGTTCACCAGGCCGGAGACCAGGGCCTCGCCGAGGCCGAAGCCGGCGTCCACGGTGGCGACCTTCCGGTTGCCGGTGACGGGGTCGGCCGTGAACAGGATGCCGGCCGCGTGCGGGAAGACCATCCGCTGCACGACGACGGCCATGTGGACCGTGCGGTGGTCGATGCCGTTGCGCCGGCGGTAGACCACGGCCCGCTCGGTGAACAGCGAGGCCCAGCACCGGCTGACGTGCCGCAGGATCGCCGCCGTTCCCACGACGTTCAGGTACGTGTCCTGCTGGCCGGCGAAGGAGGCCGTCGGCAGGTCCTCCGCCGTCGCGCTCGACCGGACGGCGCAGGCGGCCCCCTCGCCGAGCCGGGCGAGGTGGCGGGTGATCGCCGCCGCGAGACCGTCGGGGACGGCGGTCTCCTCGATGGCCTGACGGATCTGCGCACTGAGCGCGCGGATCGCGTCCAGGTCGTCCGTCGCCACGCGCGACAGCTGGTCGAGCCGGTCGTCGAGCGACGGCACTTCGGCCATGATCCGCCGGAAGGCGTCCGTCGTCACGCAGAAGCCGTCCGGCACGCGGACGCCTTCGATCCGCGACAGCCCGCCCAGGTGCGCGCCCTTGCCGCCGACGACCGCGATCTGCGTCTCGTCGACGTCCTGAAGGTCCAACACGTACTGCACGTACTGCTCGGTCACCGTGGCATCTCCGGGGTCGGGTACGTCATCGGCCGCCGATTCTGCGCCACGACGGGGGCCTTGCCGCAAGGCCCCCCTTGCGCTATACGTTGAGGTGGGAAGGGGTGACCTGGTGCGCGCGGCTCGCGTGCGCTTGAGTGGGATCATGTACGTCATCGTGTTCCGATACCAGGCACCGCTGGAGACCATCGACTCCCTCAGGGAGTCCCACTACACCCACCCCGAGGGCATTTTCGCGCGGGGCCTGGCCCGGCTGGCCGGCCCGCTGGAGCCCCGTACGGGCGGGCTGGTCCTGGCGGAGGGCTCGCAGGCGGAGGTGGAGGCCGCCGTCGCGGCGGACCCGTTCGTCACCAGTGGCGCCGCCACCGCGGAGATACTCCGCTTCCGCCCGACATGGCAGCGGAGCGAAAGCCCTGCCGCCGGCTGACCAGCCCGTCGGCGTTCAGGCCACCGACCCGATCCGCTGCGCCGGCACCGACGCCGGGTCGTGGTGGATCGGGGTGTGGGCGCCGGTCAGGGAGGCGCCGCTGCCGCCGCGACGGGCCGCGACGATCTCCGCGGCGATGGACAGGGCCGTCTCCTGCGGGGTGCGGGCGCCGAGGTCGAGGCCGATGGGTGACCTGAGCCGGGCCAGTTCGAGTTCGGTGACGCCGACTTCGCGCAGGCGCTCGTTGCGGTCGAGGTGGGTGCGGCGCGAGCCCATCGCGCCGACGTACGCCACCGGAAGGCGCAGCGCCAGCTTGAGCAGCGGCACGTCGAACTTGGCGTCGTGGGTGAGGACGCACAGCACGGTGCGGCCGTCGACGTCGGTGTTCTCCAGGTACTTGTGCGGCCACTCGACGACGATCTCGTCGGCGTCGGGGAAGCGGGCCCGGGTGGCGAAGACCGGGCGGGCGTCGCAGACGGTCACCCGGTAGCCGAGGAACTTGCCCGTGCGCACCAGCGCGGAGGCGAAGTCGATGGCGCCGAAGACGATCATGCGGGGCGGCGGTACGGAGGACTCGACGAGGACGGTGAGCGGGGCGTCGCACCGCGAGCCCTGCTCGCCGATCTCCAGCGTGCCGGTGCGGCCGGCGTCCAGGAACGCGGCGGTCTCGGCGGCCACCGTGCGGTCCAGTTCGGGGTGGGCGCCGAAGCCGCCCTCCCAGGAGCCGTCCGGACGCACCAGCAGGGGCCGGCCGAGGAGTTCGGCCGGGCCGGTGACGATCCGCGCGACCGCCGCCGCCTCCCCACGGGCGGCGGCGGCCAGCGCGGTCGCGAACACCGGCCGGGCCGGACCGTCGGCCCGGACCGGTGTGACCAGGATGTCGATGACGCCGCCGCAGGTCAGGCCCACGGCGAAGGCGTCCTCGTCGCTGTACCCGAAGCGCTCCAGGACGCTCTCGCCGTCCTGAAGGGCCTGCCGGCACAGTTCGTAGACCGCGCCCTCCACACAACCTCCGGAGACGGAGCCGATCGCCGTGCCGTCGGCGTCCACCGCGAGGGCGGCGCCGGGCTGGCGCGGGGCGCTGCCGCCGACGGCCACGACGGTGGCGACGGCGAAGGTGCGGCCCTGCTCGACCCACCGGCTCAGTTCCTCGGCGATGTCCAGCATCTGTCGGTCTCCTTAGGGCGGTTGTGTGAAGGGCGCACGGCTCGGTCAGTGGACGCCGAGCCAGCCCTCGATCGGGTTGAGGGCGAAGTACACGAGGAAGACGGCCGTCAGGACCCACATGAAGGCCCCGATCTCCCGGGCCTTGCCCTGGGCGACCTTGATGATCGTGTACGAGACCACGCCGGCGGCGACACCGGGCGTGATGGAGTACGTGAACGGCATGATGACCACGGTCAGGAAGACCGGGATCGCGGTGGCGCGGTCGCCCCAGTCGACGTGCCGCGCGTTCATCATCATCATCGCGCCGATGACCACCAGGGCCGCGGAGGCGACCTCGGAGGGGACGATCGCGGTGATCGGGGTGAAGAACAGGCAGGCGGCGAAGAACAGGCCGGTGATGACGGAGGAGAAGCCCGTGCGGGCGCCCTCCCCCACGCCGGTTGCGGACTCGACGAACACGGACTGTCCGGAGCCGCCCGCGACACCGCCGATGACGCCGCCGGCGCCGTCGATGAACAGGGCCTTGGACAGGCCGGGCATCCGGCCCTTGTCGTCGGCCAGGTCGGCCTCGGTGCCGACGCCGATGATGGTCGCCATGGCGTCGAAGAAGCCGGCGAGGACCAGCGTGAAGACGATCACGGTGATCGTCATGACGCCGACGTCGCCCCAGCCCCCGAAGGACACGTGCCCGAAGAGCGAGAAGTCGGGCATCGACACGGGGCTGCCGTGGAGCTCGGGGGCGCCGTTCACCCACTGCTTGGCGTCGATGACGCCGGTCGCGTTCAGGATCGCCGCGACGACGGTGCCGCCGACGATGCCGATGAGGATGGCACCGGGGACGTTGCGGGCCTGCAACGCGAAGATCAGCAGCAGGGTGGCCGCGAAGAGGAGCACCGGCCAGCCGGACAGCGCACCGCCGGGACCGAGGACGACGGGGCCGCCCCCGGGTGACGGGTTGCGGCCGACGAACCCGGCCTTCACCAGGCCGATGAAGGCGATGAACAGGCCGATGCCCATGGTGATGCCGTGCTTGAGCGGCAACGGGATCGCGTTCATGATCATCTCACGCAGTCCGGTGACGACCAGCAGCATGATCACGACACCGTAGGCCACACACATGCCCATGGCCTGCGGCCACGTCATGTTGGGCGCCACCTGAGTGGAGATGACCCCGGACACGGACAGGCCCGCCGCGAGCGCCAGCGGCACCTTGCCGGCGAAGCCCATGAGCAGGGTCGTGAACGCCGCGCCGAGCGCGGTCGCGGTGATCAGGGCCTTCTGGCCCAGGGTGTCTCCGGCGACGTCCTTGCCGGAGAGGATGACGGGGTTGAGCAGCAGGATGTACGCCATCGCCATGAAGGTGGTGACGCCGCCGCGCACCTCACGCGCGATGGTCGATCCCCGCTGGGATATGTGGAAGTACCGGTCGAGCCAGGACCGTCCCGCCGGGACGCGGCTGCCCGCGCCCGCGTCTTCGGCGGCGGTTCTGGGCTCCACTGACTGCTGGGTCATGGGGCCAACTCCCAAGGTTCATAGGTGCACCCGCGAACGCCCTCTCAGGGCACGGGATTTGGGAATGGACGGCCCGGGGGACGGCCCGAGACGAACCTCGTTGCTGGTACTTCAAGGACCGCGAGCGGAGCGGATCTCGAAGAGATGGGGGGAGTGCTCCGGGCGGCGCGGAAGTGTGACGTTCCGGTGCGCCGCCCGGAGGGTCTGCCGTTTCTCCTGTCCGGGCCGGCCGGAACCCGTGGGCCCGGCCGGCCGGTTCGGGAGTGTTACGCCTTGCCGGTGAGGTGCTCCGGCCGTACCGGCGTGCGGGGGAGTTCCAGCCCGGTCGCGTTCCGGATCGCCGCGAGGACGGCCGGGGTGGACGACAGGGTGGGGGCCTCGCCGATGCCGCGCAGCCCGTACGGGGCGTGCTCGTCGGCGAGTTCGAGCACGTCGACCGGGATGGTCGGCGTGTCGAGGATGGTGGGGAGCAGGTAGTCCGTGAAGGAGGGGTTCCTGACCTTCGCCGTCTTGGGGTCGACGATGATCTCCTCCATGATGGCGATGCCCAGGCCCTGGGTGGTGCCGCCCTGGATCTGCCCGATGACGGAGAGCGGGTTGAGCGCCTTGCCGACGTCCTGCGCGCAGGCCAGTTCGACGACCTTCACCAGACCGAGTTCGGTGTCGACCTCGACGACGGCGCGGTGCGCGGCGAAGGAGTACTGGACGTGGCCGTTGCCCTGTCCGGTGCGCAGGTCGAAGGCTTCGGTCGGCCGGTGCCTCCACTCCGCCTCGATCTCGACGACCTCGCCCTCCAGGACGTCCACCAGGTCGGCGAGGACCTCGCCGCCGTCGGTGACGACCTTGCCGCCCTCCAGCAGGAGTTCGGCGGTGGCCCACGCGGGGTGGTAGGAGCCGAACTTGCGCCGGCCGATCTCCAGGACCTGCTCGCGCACGAGTTCGCAGGAGTTCTTGACGGCGCCGCCGGTGACGTACGTCTGCCGGGAGGCCGAGGTCGAACCCGCCGAGCCGACCTGGGTGTCGGCCGGGTGGATGGTCACCTGGGTGACACCCAGTTCGGTGCGGGCGATCTGGGCGTGCACGGTGACACCGCCCTGGCCGACCTCCGCCATGGCCGTGTGCACGGTGGCGACCGGCTCACCGGCGACGACTTCCATGCGCACCTTGGCGGTGGAGTAGTCGTCGAAGCCTTCGGAGAAGCCGACGTTCTTGATGCCGACGGCGTAGCCGACACCGCGCACGACGCCCTCGCCGTGGGTGGTGTTGGACAGGCCGCCGGGCAGCTGCCGTACGTCCGAGCCCTCGCTGGACTCCCACTGGCGCTCGGGCGGCAGCGGCATCGCCTTGACGCGGCGCAGCAGTTCGGCGACCGGGGCCGGAGAGTCGACGGGCTGGCCGGTGGGCATGATGGTGCCCTGCTCCATGGCGTTGATCCGGCGGAACTCCACCCGGTCCATGCCCACCTTGTCGGCGAGCTTGTCCATCTGCGCCTCGTAGGCGAAGCACGCCTGGACCGCGCCGAAGCCGCGCATGGCGCCGCAGGGCGGGTTGTTGCTGTAGAGGGCGAGGGCCTCGATGTCCACGTCGTCGATGACGTACGGTCCCGCCGACAGCGAGGCGGCGTTGCCGACGACCGCCGGGGAGGCGGAGGCGTAGGCGCCGCCGTCCAGGACGATCCGGCACTTCATGTGGGTGAGCTTGCCGTCCTTGGTGGCGCCGTGCTCGTAGTGCAGCCGGGCCGGGTGGCGGTGGACGTGCCCGAAGAAGGACTCGAACCGGTTGTAGACGATCTTGACCGGCTTGCCGGTGCGCAGCGCCAGCAGGCAGGCGTGGATCTGCATCGACAGGTCCTCGCGGCCGCCGAACGCGCCGCCGACGCCGGCCAGCGTCATACGCACCTTGTCCTCGGGCAGGCCGAGGACGGGCGCGATCTGGCGCAGGTCGGAGTGGAGCCACTGGGTGGCGATGTAGAGGTGGACGCCGCCGTCCTCCTCGGGCACGGCCAGGCCGGACTCGGGGCCGAGGAAGGCCTGGTCCTGCATACCGAAGTAGTAGTCGCCCTCGACGACGAAGTCGGCCTTCTTCGCGGCCTCGTCGGCGTTGCCGCGGATGATCGGCTGGCGGTGGACGATGTTGGGGTGCGGGACGTGCCCGGCGTGGTGGTCGTCGCGGTTGCCGTGGACGAGGATCGCGTCCGGCGCGGTCGCGGAGGCCTCGTCGGTGATGACGGGCAGCTCCTTGTACTCCACCTTGATCTTCGCGGCGGCGCGGCGCGCGGTCTCCGGGTGGTCCGCGGCGACGATGGCGACCGGCTCGCCGTGGTGGCGTACCTTGCCGTGGGCGAGGACGGGGGTGTCCTGGATCTCCAGGCCGTAGTGCTTCATCTCGGCGGGCAGGTCGTCGTACGTCATCACGGCGTACACGCCCGCCATGGCGAGGGCCTCGGAGGTGTCGATCGACACGATCTCGGCGTGCGCGACGGTGGAGCGCAGGATCTGGCCCCAGAGCATGTCCTCGTGCCACATGTCGGACGAGTACGCGAACTCACCGGTGACCTTGAGGGTGCCGTCGGGGCGGAGCGTGGACTCCCCGATGCCGCCCTTGGTCCGGTAGCCCTGGGTGATTTTGGTGGGTGCGCCGTTGGCCGTGGTCATGGTCAGACCCCCTCGGACTGCCGGGCGGCCGCGAGGCGGACCGCGTCCATGATCTTCTCGTAGCCCGTGCAGCGGCACAGGTTGCCCGACAGGGCCTCGCGGATGTCCGCGTCGGTCGGGTTGGGGTTGCGCTCCAGCATCTCGTCGGCGGCGACCAGCAGCCCCGGGGTGCAGAAGCCGCACTGGACGGCGCCGGCGTCGATGAACGCCTGCTGCACCGGGGAGAGTTCGGTGCCCTCGCCGGTCTGCGAGTCGGTGCCCTCGGCCCGCCACCGCTTGGCTCCGTCGAGCGTCGTGCCCAAGGTGGCGGAGCCGTCGGCCGCGCCGCAGGCGCCGCTCGCGCAGCCGCCCTCGGCGCGCTGCCGGGCGAAGTCGGCCAGTCCCTCGACGGTCACGACGTCGCGGCCCTCGACCTGTCCGGCGGCGACCAGGCAGGAACACACCGGCACGCCGTCCAGGCGCACGGTGCAGGAGCCGCACTCGCCCTGCTCGCAGGCGTTCTTGGAGCCGGGCAGACCCATGCGCTCGCGCAGGACGTAGAGGAGGGACTCGCCCTCCCAGACGTCGTCGGCCTCCTGCGGGCGTCCGTTGACGGTGAAGTTGACGCGCATCACGCAGCTCCCTCGGTGGTGCGGCGGGTGCCGCGGTACGACTCCCAGGTCCAGGTCAGGGTCCGGCGGGCCATCACACCGACCGCGTGGCGGCGGTAGCTCGCGGTGCCCCGGACGTCGTCGATCGGGTTGCAGGCGGCCGAGCACAGCTCGGCGAACTGCTTGGCGACCGACGGGGTGATGATCTTCCCGTTGTCCCAGAAGCCGCCCTCTTCGAGGGCCGCGTTCAGGAACTCCTCGGCCGCCTGGGCGCGGACCGGGGTGGGGGCGGCCGAACCGATGCCGGTGCGGACCGTGCGGGTCCCGGGGTGCAGCGCGAGACCGAAGGCGCACACCGCGATGACCATCGCGTTGCGGGTGCCGACCTTCGAGTACTGCTGCGGGCCGTCGGCCTTCTTGATGTGCACGGCCCGGATCAGCTCGTCCGGGGCGAGCGCGTTGCGCTTGACGCCGGTGTAGAACTCGTCGATCGGGATGCGGCGGGTGCCGCGCACCGACTCCGCCTCCACCTCGGCGCCCGCGGCGAGCAGGGCGGGGTGGGCGTCACCGGCAGGAGAGGCCGTGCCGAGGTTGCCGCCGACGCCGCCGCGGTTGCGGATCTGCGGGGAGGCGACCGTGTGCGAGGCGAGCGCCAGGCCGGGCAGCTCGGCACGGAGACTGTCCATGATCCTGGAGTAGGGGACCGAGGCGCCCAGCCGCACGCTCTCCTCGCCGACCTCCCACTCGTAGAGGTCGCCGACGCGGTTGAGGTCGAGGAGGTACTCGGGCCGGCGGTGGTCGAAGTTGATCTCGACCATCACATCGGTGCCACCCGCAATCGGCACAGCGGTGGGGTGCTCGGCCTTCGCGGCGAGCGCCTCCTCCCAGCTGGCGGGGCGAAGGAAGTCCATGACCGGCTCTCTTCTTCGTCTCGGAGGGTCGTACAGATTGAGCCAATCCGTGTGCGGCGGGGGCAGGCTCGTTCATGTGCTGTTCACGTGGAGTGGAGTCAGTACACAACCGAGTACTCCGGCGGGGTCAGTCACCGAAACCATGAAGGGTTTGGCTGGCCGCGGCACCCATCTTGTAGATTCGTATGAACGGAGGTCACCGTCCACCTCTTCGTTTCCCCCGGGAAACAGAGGTCACGGCCCTGCGGGGCCCCGCGGTCGGCCCGGGTGCCGACCGGCCGACGGGCCGGGCCCCTCACCGAACGGGGTCGGCCCCTCACCACAAGATTCATCATAGATTTCGAGACAAGAGAACGGCGGCGACGAGACATGCGGCTGCGCGCACTGCTGGACACCGATGCGCTGGGCCTGAAGCTGCTCGGCGGCGAGGACGAGCTGGACCGCACCGTCCGGGGCGTCATGACCACCGACCTGCGTGATCCGAGCCGCTACCTCGCCGGCGGCGAGCTGGTGCTGACCGGTCTGGCCTGGCGCCGGGACGCCGCCGACGCCGAGCCGTTCGTACGGATCCTCGTGCAGGCCGGGGTCGTCGCGCTGGCCGCGGGCGAGGCCGAGCTGGGCGCCGTGCCCGAGGACCTGGTGGTGGCCTGCGCCCGGCACCGGCTGCCCCTGTTCGCGGTGAACGAGTCGGTGGCGTTCGCGACGATCACCGAGCACGTGGTGCGCCAGGTGTCCGGCGAGCGCGCCGGCGACCTGGCGGCCGTGGTGGACCGGCACCGCCGGATGATGACGTCCGGCCCGGCGGGCGGCGGCCCGGACGTGGTCCTGGACCTGCTCGGCTCCGACCTCGACCTGCGCGCCTGGCTGCTCTCCCCCACCGGCCGGCTGATCGCCGGGCCCGAGGTGGACGGCCCGGCGCTGCCGGCCGGGGTGTGCGGGCGGCTGGCCGCCGAGCACCTGGCGGCCAGCCGGACCGGCCGGCGCGGCCCGCACCGGGTCACGCTGGAGGGGACGACGTACTCGCTCTTCCCCATCCGCAGCGGCGGCCGCACCCCGCAGGCCGCGCGGGACGTGCGCCAGACGGTGCTGTCGGACTGGCTGCTGGCGGTCGAGGCGGACGCGAGCGACTGGGCCGAGGAGCGGCTCGACCTGCTGCACGGGGTCACCCAGCTGATCGCGGTCGAGCGCGACCGGCGGGACGCGGCGCGCACGGTGCGCAGGCGGCTCGCCCAGGAGGTGCTGGAGCTGGTGCAGACCGGCGCGCCGCCCGCCGAGATCGCCGCGCGCCTGCGGGTCGCGGCGCCCGTGCTGCTGCCCGGCCTCGGCTCGGCCCCGCACTGGCAGGTGGTCGTGGCGCGCGTCGAGTGGGACGCCGGGCCGGTGGAGAACGGCCCGGTCGCGCAGTCGCTGCTGGAGGAGATCCTGGCGGACCCGGTCGGCGGTTCGTCGGGCCGGGCGTACCCGCGGACCGGCAACGAGCCCTCGGACCGCATAGCCGTCGCGCACTCCGGCGGCGAGGCGATCGCCCTGGTGCCGCTCCCGGCCGTCCCCACCGACCCCGACGGCCCCGAGGCCGGGATCCTCGCCGACGCGCTCCTGCGCTCCGTGCACGACCCGCTGGCGGCCGGTCTGGACGGCGACGGCCGGGTGACCCTCGGGGTCAGCGCGGCCGTGCACTCGGCGGAGGGGCTGCGCGGGGCACTGGAGGAGGCGCGGCACGCCCGGCGGGTCGCGGCGGCCCGCCCCGGCCGGGTCTGCGCGGCCGGCCACCAGGAGCTGGCCTCGCACGTGCTGCTGCTCCCCTTCGTCCCGGACGACGTGCGCCGGGCCTTCACCGCGCGGCTGCTGGACCCGCTGCGGGACTACGACCGCCGGCACCGCGCCGAGCTGATCCCCACCCTGGAGGCCTTCCTCGACTGCGACGGCTCCTGGACGCGCTGCGCGACCCGGCTCCACCTGCACGTCAACACGCTGCGCTACCGGGTCGGGCGGATCGAGCAGTTGACGGGACGCGACCTGTCGCGCCTGGAGGACAAGCTGGACTTCTTCCTGGCCCTGCGCATGAGCTGAGGCCGGCGGGGACGAGGACGGCGGAGCGGCGGGCCGGCCGCCGTCCCACGACTTTGTGAAATCCTTCACCCGCCCCCTTGGCCGGGCCGCCGCATTCGTGCTGAGATGCCGCCACCACTCAAGGCTCGAAGGCGTGCTCGGGGAGGGCAACGTGGCGCATACCGCCATGTCTGGTAACGGAACGACCGCTGGTGACGATCCACTCCAGACCGCGGTATGGCGGCTGCGCTCGCGCGCGTGCTGGGCCGACGCGGCGGCACTGCTGCCGGCGGTCACCGCCGCCGCCGCGCTCCAGCGCACCGCGCTGCTGGTGGAACGGTGCCTGTACACCGAGGCGGGCTGGGAGGAGGCCGAGGACGCGCTGCGCACCGCGGAGGCGCTGGCCCACTCCGACGAGGAGCGCGGCGCCGCCGCTTGTGAACGCGGGTACTTGGCCTACTCGGCGACGCTGCACGGCGTACGGGACCGGGCGGACGAGGCGCGCTCGGCGCTGGGCCGGGCCGCCGCGCTGATCGAGCCGGGCGGGCCGGGGCGGGCCCTGCTGGACTTCCGGCGCGGGCTGATCGCGGAGAACCTGACCCGTTCGGCGCAGGCCGCGCGCGCCGCCTACCGCCGCGCCCACGCGGGCGCCACCGCCCGTCACGACCCGCTGCTGCTGTCGTTCACCTGGCGCCATCTGGCCGGACTCGCCCTGCGTGAGGGCGAGTTGGCGGAGGCGCGGCACGGCTTCGCCGAGTCGTTGCGGATCCGCGAGGAGCTGGGCTACCTCGTCGGCACGGCCCCCGCCCTGGTGTCCCTGGCGGACACCGAGGAAGAACCGGAGGCCTCCCGCCTGCGCGAGGAGGCCCGCCGCCTGTTCCGCCTCCTCGGCGGCGTCCCCACCTGGCTCACCCGCCAGCTGGCGCCCCCGGGGGCGGCCACGGCGTGAGCCCTGCGGCACGGGCACGGCGGGCGGCACCGGACCGGCGGGCGGCGGGGCCGGGAGGCGCGAGCGGCGCGGTGCGCGCCGGCGCGCGGGGAGGGGCAGGGCATGCGGAGGCCCCGCTCTCGCCG
>NZ_JBHJUW010000098.1:0-33697 GCF_042268205.1 Streptomyces sp. NPDC056160 | reverse complement strand
TTACATCCCCAACCCGCAAACCCCTTTATCCGGGGGTGTGGGGGGCGGGTTTTTTTTTATACCACACCGCGACAGCACGGTGGTGGGGCGGGCGGCCGCCCGCCGGCCCCTCCTCGTCCCGTTTCCTCTCCCCGCCGCCTAGGCGTCGAGAACCTGGCCGGCGCGCCGCACGACGGGCGGCTCGACACTCCAGGGGAAGTTGATCCAGTCGTCGGTGCGCTTCCAGACGTACTCGCACTTCACGAGCGAGTGGGACTTCTCGTAGACGACCGCGCTGCGCACCTCGGCCACGGTGTCCAGGCAGAAGTCGCGCACCAGCTTCAGCGTCTTGCCGGTGTCGGCCACGTCGTCGGTGATCAGGACCTTCTTGTCGGAGAAGTCGATCACGTTGGGCACGGGCGCGAGCATGACGGGCATCTCGAGCGTGGTGCCGACGCCGGTGTAGAACTCGACGTTCACGAGGTGGATGTTCTTGCAGTCGAGAGCGTAGGCGAGTCCGCCGGCGACGAAGACGCCGCCGCGCGCGATGCTCAGCACTATGTCCGGCTCGAACCCGTCGTCGGCGATGGTCTGCGCGAGTTCGCGGACGGCCGTGCCGAACAGTTCGTAGGTGAGGTTCTCTCGTACGTCACTCATGTGGTGGTGCCCCTCGGATCAGACCTGGGTCCGGTGGAAGTTCATGTAGGAGCGGGAGGCCGTGGGCCCGCGCTGCCCCTGGTAGCGGGACCCGTAGCGCTCACTGCCGTACGGGGCCTCGGCGGGCGAGCTGAGCTTGAACAGGCACAGCTGCCCGATCTTCATCCCGGGCCACAGCTTGATCGGCAAGGTGGCGAGATTCGACAGCTCAAGCGTCACATGTCCGGAGAACCCGGGATCGATGAACCCGGCGGTGGAGTGAGTGACGAGCCCGAGCCGCCCCAGTGAACTCTTCCCCTCCAGCCGCGAAGCGAGATCGTCGGGCAGGCTGATGACCTCGTACGTACTGGCGAGGACGAATTCCCCGGGATGCAGGATGAACGGCTCCTCGCCGTCCGGTTCCACGAGCCGGGTGAGGTCCGGCTGCTCGACCGAGGGGTCGATGTGGGGGTAGCGGTGATTCTCGAACACCCGGAAGTAGCGGTCGAGCCGCACGTCGATGCTCGACGGCTGCACCATGGAGGATTCGAAGGGGTCGATCCGCACCCGGCCGGCGTCGATCTCGGCCCGGATGTCCTTGTCTGAGAGAAGCACGCCCCGAGGATACGCAAGGCGCGCGGAGCCCCCACAATCAGGACGGACCCCACGCGCCTGTGCCGCTCTGCGGCCCTACCGCTTCTCCAGCACCACCGGCACCGCACTGCGGAGCCGGGCGCACCGGGGACACCGTACGAGCCGGCCGGGGCCGAGCCGCTCGGCCTGCTGCATCGGGAACGAAGCGGTGCTGAACACGTGCCCTTCGGCACAACGGACGACGGTGCGCTCCATCAAGCCCTCAAGTCCCTTCCCCAGAACCCCGCCTGGCCTTCTGCCGCCTGACGACAAAAGCCACACTACGGGATCAAAGAGACGGCTCTCCAGGCGGCACTCCGGCCCCGCCGAGACCCTCCCCGAGGTCTCCACCGTACGCCCAACTCCGTTCCCCCACACCCCTCCTCCCCCCACCCCGGGAACGTCCCCGGCCCCCGGGGCTTGAGCACCGGGGGCCAGGGATGGGGTACAGTGAGCGAGCGCTGGACACCGACTTCGGTCGGGGTCTTACGCGGGTGTAGTTTAATGGTAGAACATCAGCTTCCCAAGCTGAGAGCGCGAGTTCGATTCTCGTCACCCGCTCCACGAAGAAGGCCTAGGTCACAGACCTGGGCCTTTTTGCTGTGTGCGCTGCTCACTCGCCGCGTGCCGGATTCGTGCCAGAAGGCTTTTCGCCCGTGAGATGAGCAGGAGTGCGACGCATGGGTCCGACGCGTCACCCGACGGAGTTTCTGTTGGCTGCGCGGTAGCGCCGCGTAGGTCCGCGAACAGGGCGGCCCGCCCCAGGCGGTGGGCGAGTTCGCCCACCTGCTGCAGCAGGTGAGGCGGACGGGCATCGCAGCCGCGGCGGGTTCTCCCCCTGCCGCCGGGCCTGGCGTGGTGGCAGAGCCGGTGACCGAATCGCGGGCCTGCACCGGGGCGGCAGCGTGATTGCCTCGCACCCCTCGTGTCCAGTGGATCACTTCGACGAGCTGGATCCGGGTCTCCGAGCGGTGGGCGGAGCTCGGTGCTCGTGAGCACGGCACGCTGCTTCCCCCTTGGCAATGGAAAGCGTCGAGGCGACCGAGGTCTTGGAGCCGCCCCGGCGCGAGGTAGTCAGTACGCTGAGGCCAGCGGGATCGGGCCCGCCGCACAGTGTCCGGGAGGCATGTCGTGACTGCCGAGATGATGGCCCCGGCGTGGATGCACGAGCAGATCACGGCGGAGGAATACGAGTCGTGGTCCGAGGAGCAGTGCGCCGGCATCGAAATCGTGGACGGGATGGTCGTCGTGAGTCCTGGCGCGTCCAAGCGGCACAACCGGCTGGCCCGCATCCTGGCGAACGCCCTGGGCGCCGCCGCGGGCCCCGACTGGAACGCCGACACGGACTTCGACGTCCGGCTCCAGGACGTGCCACTCACCAATCGACGCCCCGATGTCATCGTCTACCGCGCGGACATGATCGACGTCACGCCCACCCGGCCCGAGCACGTACTGCTGGTGGCCGAGGTGGTGTCGCCGGGCTCGGAGACCACCGACCGGATCGTGAAAGTCGACCAGTACGCCAAGGCGGGCATCGGCTTCTACTGGCGGATCGAACAGGCCGTGACGGGTGTGCCTCTGGTGTACACGTACCTCCTCGACCCCGCGACCAAGACCTACCGGGACGGGGACGTGTTCACCGGGGTCGTGAAGGCCGCCGCCCCCTTCACCGTAGAGATCGACCTCAGCCAGGTCTGAAGCGGCCGCACCGCGGGGGGTTTCTGCCGACCGCGGCCGGCTGTAGCCGCAGGCCGGCCCGCACCGGGGGACTCGCCGCACGCTTTGTCGGTGTCGGTGTCGGCGTCGGCGTCGGCGTCGGCGTCGGCGTCGGCCCACGGGCCGGTTTCGCCTGGCGTCGTGCAGAAACGGCTGGTCAGAGCGTCACGCGGTGGTCTCCTTCTGGATCTGTGCCGACGGCCACAGCGAACCGGACGCGCGAAGGCGCATACTGAGCCATGACAAAGCCTGCTGCGCCGAAGCGTCATCTGCCTACCAGCCCCTTCAAGGCCCCGGTCACACCGGCTCCCAAGCACTTCGCCGTGGGCGACCAGGTCACGCACGACATGTACGGCCTCGGCCGCGTCATCGGCATCGAGGACGGCGTCGCGGCGCTCGTGGACTTCGGCTCGGAGCAAGTGCGGATCCTGAGCCCGTACGCCAAGATGACCAAGTTGTAGGACCGCTGTGCCCGGTCATGGCACACCCAGGTCCCTTCGAGGGCCTGTCACGAAAGAGAGTTCTCCCATCGACCCGACATCGCTGTTCTCCGCCGTGGAAGGGCAACCCCGCTCCTCCACGGCGGCATCGCCGCCTCCGGCGACCAATCCCTTCCGAGCCCCTGACTTCGGGGAGGACGAGACCGTGCCGCTCGAAGACATGCACGAGCCCGCCCCGGGCGTGCGTGCGGCGCGGCGCAAGGCCTTCTAGCTCACTTCCAGCCCACTTCTCGCTCCACGGACGGCGGTGACCGCGGCAACGGGCCGCGGGCCCTCTCGGGACAGCCGGGTCTCTGCTCCTGGACGGGGAGACCCGGGTGGTCGGCCGGAAGGATCAGCGCGGCCCACCGGCTCGGGCGGGTGGGTCCGGTGGCCGGCCCTCGGAGTAGCGGTGGCGAATGTCCAGAGGGCGAGACCTGTGCGGCTGCGGGCCATGCCACGCAGGCTGTGCGTGATCGGCCCCGGTTCCGGCGCGCTCGGCGGACTTCCCGCGCTGTACCTTCTCCGTAGACGACCACCAGGGGGCGGGATGGCGAAGGGTCTTCAGTTCGGCTGGGAACTCAGCGGCGCCGGTTGGGCGACCTACCGCATCGCGGACGACTCCGCCGAGCGGAGGGACAAGGTCAGCTACTGCACGGACGCCCTTGCCGACCTGCTGTTCGGTCTGACCGGTCTCTACGGTTCCGCTCCCCTCCAGCGCTTCTCCTTCGACCTCGAGCCGGCCGAGGTGCGGTGGGTGCTGCGCGGCCGGCATGAGGACGTGGACGTGGCGATCTACGAATTCCCCGACATGTCCGCGAGCCTCGGTGTTCCGGACCGCGACGGCACGCTCGTCTGGAGTTCCACGCAGCCCCGGACCGTCCTCGGCCACGCCGTCCTTCAGGCCGCGCAGTCGGTGCTACGGCTCCACGGGGAGGACGGTTACCGGGAGAAGTGGATGGAGCATCCTTTTCCGGTCGCCGCGCTGCAAGACCTCCGCCGCCTGCACCTCCAGCGCGACACGTGCGGACGCCGCCACGACACCGCCCTCCCCTGGTCAGACCCTGACGCGTGCGGCCGTCAGGACCACGCCGTGTACCCCCCGTGCACCCGGATCGCCTCGACCCCGCTGACGTAGCGGCCGCCGCAGCGGTCCTGGGGGAGGACCAGCTGGGCGCCGGGGTGGTCGAGGGGGGCGTCGTCGAGGGTGACCGCGAGGAGGACGGGGGCGCGGCCGAAGTCGGGGTCGATCTCCGCCCAGGACAGGAGCGTGTGGTGGCCGTCCGTGCCGCGTACGGCGATCAGGAAGCGCAGCCGGTCCTTGCGGCGGGCGGGGTCGAAGGCGGGGCCCGCGTCGGCGAGGACGTCGTACAGCAGCGGTCCGGTGAAGCGGTGGTGACGGACGCCGCTGGTGGCGCACTCGAAGGCGACGTCCGCCCGGTGCTGAGGCCAGGCGGCGAGGTCGGACACGGTCAGCCGGGCGGGACGGTCCAGGTCTCCGTCGAGGACGAGTTCCGCTGCGGGGCCGGGGGGTGCGACGGCGGCTGCGAGGGCCTGACTCACGGGCTACCACCTCCGCGGGGACCGTACCCGCACACCACCTCCGTACAAACGCACATACCAGCCCGATCGATCCATGGTCCGGCTGATGCGATGAGACTAGAGACTTATGCCTCGCATATGCGGCAGTATCATCGGCGTTGCGCACCCACCGGGGACGGGCTGCCGGAGCATCCCCGGGTACATCGGCCGACGTGGTCGTCGTGAGACCGCGGACGCGTCCGTTCAGGACCTTTGAGGGAGTAGCCCCGTGATGACCCGTACCGCGCGCCGTACCCGCCGGATGCTTCAGGCGGCCGGCGCCGGCGCCGCCGCCCTGCTCGCCCTGAGCGCCTGCTCGTCGTCCGGCTCGGACTCCTCCGACGCGAAGGCGGACTCCTCCGCTCCGGCCTCCTCCGGCAAGGTGTCCGGGAAGGTGACCGTCTTCGCCGCGGCCTCGCTGAAGGAGTCGTTCACGGCCCTGGGCAAGCAGTTCGAGAAGGAGCACCCCGGTACCGAGGTGACCTTCAACTTCGGCGGCAGCGACTCCCTCGCGGCCGGCATCACCAGCGGCGCCCCCGCCGACGTGTTCGCCGCGGCAAGCCCCAAGACGATGAAGGTCGTCACGGACCACGGCGACGCGGCCGGCACGCCCGTCACGTTCGTGCGCAACCAGCTGGAGATAGCCACCCTGCCCGGCAACCCGGACAAGGTCGCCTCCCTGAAGGACCTCACGAAGTCCGGCCTGAAGGTCGTCCTGTGCGCGAAGACGGTGCCGTGCGGCGCCGCCGCCCAGAAGGCGCTGGACGCCAGCGGGCTCGAGCTCACCCCCGTCTCCTACGAGCAGGACGTCAAGTCCGCCCTGAACAAGGTGGTCCTCAAGGAGGCCGACGCCGCGGTCGTCTACGAGACCGATGTGAAGGCCGCCGGTGGCAAGGTGGACGGCGTGGAGTTCCCCGAATCGGCCAAGGCCGTCAACGACTACCCGATCACCCTGCTCAAGGGGTCGCACAACACGGCGGCCGCCCGGGCGTTCGTCGCGCTGGTGCGGTCCGCCGAGGGGCAGCAGGTCCTGAGCGGGTCCGGGTTCCTCAAGCCGTGACCCCGTCCGACGAGCCCGGCGCCGCGGCCCGCCCCCGCACGGGCGGCCCGCGGCGCCGCCGTGTCCGCGCGGGCGCCCCCCTGCCCCTCCTGGTGCCCGCCGTGCTCGGCCTGGCCTTCCTGGTCCTGCCGCTGCTCGCCCTGCTGATCCGGGCCCCCTGGCGGGGCATGCCCTCCCTGCTGACCAGCACCGAGGTGTGGCAGGCGCTCCAGCTGTCCCTGCTGTGCGCGACGGCGGCGACCGCGGTCAGCCTGGTGGTGGGCGTCCCGCTCGCCTGGCTCCTCGCCCGCGTCGAGTTCCCCGGGCGCGGCCTCGTACGGGCGCTGGTGACGCTGCCGCTGGTCCTGCCGCCGGTGGTGGGCGGTGTGGCCCTGCTCATGGCACTGGGACGCAACGGCGTCGCCGGACGCTTCCTCGACTCCTGGTTCGGCGTCACGCTGCCGTTCACCACCCCGGGCGTGATCCTGGCCGAGGCGTTCGTGGCGATGCCGTTCCTCGTCATCAGCGTGGAGGGCACGCTGCGCGCCGCCGACCCCCGCTACGAGGAGGCCGCCACCACGCTCGGCGCCTCCCGCTTCACCGCGTTCCGCCGGGTCACCCTGCCGCTCATCGCGCCCGGCATCGCGGCCGGCGCCGTGCTGGCCTGGGCGCGGGCGCTCGGCGAGTTCGGCGCGACGATCACCTTCGCCGGGAACTTCCCCGGCCGCACCCAGACCATGCCCCTGGCCGTCTACCTCGCCCTCCAGAACGACCCGGAGTCGGCCATCGCCCTCAGCCTGGTCCTGCTGGCCGTGTCGATCGCCGTACTGGCGGGGCTGCGGGACCGCTGGATGACCGCCTCATGACCGGCACCGCACGGCCCGCGCGGGCCGCCGTCACCGCCGGCGAGGGGCTCGACGCCCACCTGGTCGTCGACCGCGGCACCTTCCGCCTCGACGTGACGCTGACCGCGGCCCCCGGCGACGTGGTCGCGCTCCTCGGCCCCAACGGCGCCGGGAAGACCACCGCGCTGCGCGCACTCGCCGGGCTCGTCCCCCTCTGCGGCGGCCACCTGCGGCTGGACGGCGCGGAGCTGGACCGTACGCCGCCGGAGTCCCGCCCGGTGGGCGTCGTCTTCCAGGACTACCTGCTCTTCCCGCACCTGTCCGCCCTGGACAACGTGGCCTTCGGGCCGCGCTGCCAGGGCGCGGGCAGGACCGAGGCCCGCGCCCTGGCCCGCGCCCTGCTGGAACGCATGGGCCTGGCCGACCACGCGGCCGCCAAGCCCCGCCGCCTC
Source organism: Streptomyces sp. NPDC056160 (assembly GCF_042268205.1). NCBI lineage: Bacteria > Bacillati > Actinomycetota > Actinomycetes > Kitasatosporales > Streptomycetaceae > Streptomyces > Streptomyces sp. NPDC056160. Next base: position 26,337 of record NZ_JBHJUW010000098.1, on the reverse strand, counting down.
TCCGGCGGCCAGGCCCAGCGCGTCGCCCTCGCCCGCGCCCTGGCCACCCGGCCCCGGCTGCTGCTCCTGGACGAACCGCTCGCCGCCCTCGACGCCCGCACCCGCCTCGACGTCCGCGCCCAGCTCCGCCACCACCTGGCCGACTTCGAAGCGGTCGCCGTGCTCGTCACGCACGACCCGCTGGACGCGATGGTCCTGGCCGACCGGCTCGTCGTCGTCGAGGACGGCCGCATCGTCCAGGAGGGGACCCCGTCCGACATCGCCCGCCGCCCCCGCACCGACTACATCGCCAGACTGGTCGGCCTCAACCTCTACCAGGGCCGGGCCGAGGGGCACACGGTGCACGTCCGGGGCGGCCCCGACATCACGACCGCCGAGGACCTCACCGGCCCGGCCTTCGTCGCCTTCCCGCCCAGCGCGGTCACCCTCCACCGGGACCGCCCCACCGGCTCCAGCGCCCGCAACCTCTGGCGGTGCGAGGTGGCCGGCCTGGAGACCCACGGCGACCTGGTCCGCGCCGACCTCACCGGCGAACTGCCGCTGGCCGCCGACCTGACCACGGTCGCCGCCGCCGAACTCGACCTCCGTCCCGGCGCCACGGCGTGGGCGACGGTCAAGGCCGCCCAGACGCACGCGTACCTCGACTGAGACCCGGCACCGGGGCCCGGGTGAAGCGCCGGCTCAGACGAGGAGGTCGTAGTCGCGGATCTCCATGAAGCCCACGCTGACCCGAACGCGCGCACGGAAGGGGCTGCGCGCGTCGCCCGACGACCGGTACAGGTAGGCCTCCTGACCGTCGGCCGCCGTGGGCGCGTACAGGTCGGGGCGGCCGTCGAAGTCGGCGTCGCCGATGCCGAGGAGCCGGGCGTACGTGTTCCAGCCGCCGCCGATCCGGGTGCGCGGGGCCAGCGTGCCGTCGCCCCGGCCGAGGTAGAGCCAGAGCACACCGGAACGGTCCCGGGCCACGACGTCACCGGCGGAGCCGCCGGCGATGTTTCCGACGGCCGTGATCTGCGTGTACGCCCCCCAGCCGCCGGTGCCGATCCTGACCCGGCGCGCGAACGGGGCCGCCTGCTTCCCGGTGCCCTTGTAGAGCCACAGGGCGCCAGAGGTGTCCACGGCGACGAGGTCGGAGCGGCCGTCGCCGTTCAGGTCGCTGCCGCCGGTGAGCCGGGTGTAGGCGTTCCAGCCGCCGCCGACCTTGATGCGCGGGGCGAAGGGGGCCTTGGCGTCGCCCGTGCCCCGGTAGAGCCAGAGCACGCCCGAACGGTCGCGGGCCACCAGGTCGGCGACCCGGGCGCCGCCGAGGTCGCCGGCCGCCTCGATCCGGTCGTAGACGTTCCAGCCGCGGCCGACGAGCGTCTCGGCGTTCTGCCGGTATTCGCCGTACTCCCGCACGTCGTACGTGTCCATGATCCACAGCCGCCCCGACGTGTCCCGGGCGAGGACGTCCGGGGACCCGTCGGCGTCGTAGTCGTGCGGTCCGGGCTTGCGGGCGACCGTGAACGAACCCGAGGCGACCAGGTCCGGGCCGATGCCGTTGAGGGGTGCTGCGTCGATCCGCCAGGTGTACGGGCCGGCCCCGGCTCCCGTGAACGCGTCGGGCGCGTCGTGCCACCGCAGATCGCCGTCCCAGTCGAAGGTGACGCGGTGCGGGTCCGTGGAACCCGTCGCGCGCGGGTAGACGGTGTCCCGCTTCGTCTCGCCGGTGCGCGTGTTGCGCAGGGTGACGGTCACCGCCACGTAGCTGCGGGACAGCCGCCACTCCAGCCTGGCCCGGCCCGCGGACCTGTCGAGGTCGACCACCGCGGGGACGGAGTGGCCGAGCAGCGTCACCTTCGTCGACTCCCCGCTGCCTGCCACGCGGGTGACGGCCGGCGCCTTGTCCGCGCCGGGCACGATCCGGTACAGGCCCTCGCCCGAGGCCACGGTGCCGCCGCTCGCGTACAGCGTGCCGTCGGGCCCCGCCGCCGTCTGCTCCGCGTGGTCGAGGAGGCGCCGGGTGGCGTTGGTGGTGAGGTTGCGCGCGGTCAGGGCGTACAGGGCGTTCGGCTCGTCCGCCGTCATGGCGCCGCCCATCCCGTACGTCACCCAGTCGCCCACCAGGCCGACCACCACTTCCCCGCCGGTCCGGCCGAGCGCTGTGCGCGTGTCCTTGCCGGTGCCGCGGGGGGCGGCGACCACCTGGCTCTTGCCGGCGCTGTCGGTCTCCGACCAGGCGACGTGGGTGGCGGAGACGGCGACCGACGCCGGGAAGGAGGCCGTGTCGTGGTGCTGGACGACGGCGCCGGTGGCCAGGTCGACCAGGCCCCACTGCCAGGTGCGCGACGTCTTGTAGAGGAGCACGGCGTGGTCGCGGGTGGCCGCCGCGACGTAGGACTTCGTCGCGTCCTGCGGGAGACCGGTCACCGCCCGCTCGGTCAGCTCGTCGTCCTTCATGGTGGCCAGGTGGACGTCCTGACCGCCGGCGGAGTTCGGAGTCTGCACGAAGACCGTGGTGCCGACCGCGCCGACGCACGCGCTCTGCGCGCCGAACCGGCGCAGGTCGAGGAACATGACGGTGCTCTTCGTCGCCATGTCGCGGAGTTCGACGACGCCGTCGGTCCTGTTGAGCAGGACGTTGTCGGACGCCAGGGAGCCGGTGGCGAACGCCTGGGAATCGGTCAGGTCGGTGATCGCCCCGTCGGCGAAGGCGGTCCAGGTGCGGGTCGCGTTCTCGTTCCGCGTCAGGAAGCCCGTCGAGCCGACGCTCAGGAGCCGGGTCTGGCCGTCCGGGTACGGGACCGCCGCCCGGCCGACCGGCGCGGCCGCGGGCAGGGCCGCGGACGCGGTCCCGAGTGGCACGGACGCGGTCGTCGTGGCTGTGGTCGCGGGTGCCGCCACGGCCTGAGCGCCGGTGGGTCCTGTCTCGGGTGCCGCCACGGCCTGAGCGCCGGTGAGTCCTGTCGCGAGGACCGCGCCGATCGCCGCGGCGAGCCACAGCCGGCAGGTACGAGAACGCTGCAAAGTCGGGTCCCTCCCCTGAAGAGGACCGCCGTGGCGAGAGGCACGCGCGGTCGTCCGCGTCCAGGCGGCCGGATGGAACCCCCCAACCGGGACCTCGCCCCACGCGATGATCGCTGGAGCGTACCAGCGGCCTCCGACAGGCGTCACCTGCCGTTCTTCTCACCGGTGTTGGCCCGCTTCGGACGCGCACCCGGACCGATCCGGCGGCCGCCTGCCGGCCGGCCGGATGTGCCGGCGGGGTCCGAGGAGAGGCCGAGGCGCCACCGAGGCCCGCGCGCATGGTCCAGATGGCGGCGGCCCTGCCAGCGGCCGAACCGGTGGCCGAGACGGCAGAGTTGGCCGCTGATCCGTCGCCGTCGTCGTGCCGGAGGCAGGTGCCGGTGCAGCAGGCGGCCATGAAGAAGGAGGCCGCCCACGGGTGTCGACAGTCCGCGCACGTCCGGTACTTCGACCCTCGGGAGACGCCGGACGGGCGCCCTCCCGGTGAGGGCGTCCGTCCGGTGGCGTGCGGGCCCGGGCGGCTCAGGCGGAGGTCCTGACCCGCGTCGCCGGGGCCGCCTGGACCGGCCCCCGCACGACGCGGCGGCGCCGGACCGGCTTGCCGACCGTCGGGTTCGCCACGCCCCAGGCCGCGCCCTTGCAGACCACTTCCTTGTAGAGGGCGGCCGGACGACCGGTCAGGGCCGCCCGCACGGCGCGGTCGTCGGCGGTGACGTACTGGATCAGACCGTCCCTGCGGCCCAGCGAGATGCACTGGTTGAAGTAACGCAGCGGCACGTTCGGCACCTTCCCGCCGGTCAGGCGGGCCGCGATGGCGTCGGCGGCCTGCCAGGCGGACGGGACGCCCGAGGCGCACGACATGCGCAGCGGCTTGCCGCCGGGGCCTTCGACCAGGGCCGCGTCGCCGATGGCGTACACGTCCGGGTGCGAGAGCGAGCGCATCGTGCGGTCGACCACGATCTGGCCGCTCTCGCCGGTCTCCACGGCGGTGGCCTTCGCGATCGGGTGGACGGCGAAGCCCGTGGTCCACACGGTGACCGCGGCCGGGAGGTGCGCGCCGGCGGCGGTGGTGACGCGGTCGGCCTCGACGCGGGTGACGTCGGTGTGCTCGTGCACGGTGACGCGGAGCCCGTCGAGGACCTTGCGCAGGTGCCGGCGCCCCTTGGGCGAGAGCCCGTCACCGAGGCCGCCGCGGGCGGCGAGGGCGACCCTCAGGTCCGGGCGGGACTCGGCGATCTCGGTGGCGGCCTCCAGGCCGGTCAGGCCGCCGCCGACCACGAGTACGTGCTCCCCGGCGCCGAGGGCGGCCAGCCGCTCGCGCAGCCGCAGCGCCCCGGGGCGGCCCGCGATCTCGTGGGCGTGCTCGGCGGCGCCGGGGACGCCCTGGTCGTGCCAGCCGCTGCCGAGGGCGTAGACGAGGGTGTCGTACTCCAGTTCCTCGACGCCCGCTCCCCCGTCGGCGGCGGTGCCGGTGCTGTCGGCGGCGGTGCGGACGGTGACGGTCCGGCGGTCGGCGTCCACGCCGGTCACCCGCGCGAGCTTCACCGTGACACCGGTACCCGCGAACATCTCGCTGTAGGGGCGGGGCGCGAGGTCCGCGCCCGCCGCGAGCTGGTGCAGGCGGACGCGCTCGACGAAGTCGGGCTCGGCGTCGACGAGGGTGATGGCGACGTCGTCACGGTGCAGCCGCTTGGCGAGGCGCCCGGCGGCGATGGCTCCGGAGTATCCGGCTCCGAGGACGATGACGCGGTGCTGCATCTGCATCTCCTGGCTCCTGTCGTGAACGTCGTGAGCGGGTTCGCCCCTTGAACCGGGCGGCCCGCCGTTTCCTGACAGAAGCCGGGTGTGAAGCACCTCACACCCGGCTCGCGCCCCGCCGCACCCCTCGCCCTCGCCGCGCCCCGCTTCAGAAGGCGTGGAACAGCGGTTCGCCGTGGTCGGCCGACGCCCACCGCCGGGTCGCGCGGACGAGCTTGTCGGGGTTGGCCTGGCTGCGGAACCCCGCGATGCCCTCGGCCGTGACCTCCAGGCACAGGATGCCGACGACCCGGCCGTCGAGGACCGCCACGAGGGCGGGGTCACCGTTGGCGGTCGTCGCGTGCATCTCGGGCGATCCGCCGATCAGGGCGCGCTTGGCCTTCCCGGGCTTGAACAGGCCCCGCATGAACGTCGCGACCGCGCGCGCACCCTCGAACGCCCTGGTGCGGGCCGGGACCTTGCCGCCGCCGTCGCCGACCGCCACGGCGTCCTCGGTGAGCAGCCGCACGAGCGGTTCGGTCCGGCCGCTGGTGGCGGCGGCCAGGAACTCCTCGACCACCCGCCGGGCGGCGGCCTCGTCGACCTCGGTGCGGGCCCTGCCGTCCGCGACGTGTTTCCTCGCCCGGTGGAAGAGCTGCTGGCCCGCGGCCTCGCTGACGCCGAGGATCTGGGCGATCTCCCGGTACGGGTAGCCGAAGGCCTCCCGCAGGACGTACACCGCCCGCTCGCGCGGGGAGAGCCGTTCCAGGACGGCGAGGACCGCGAACGAGACGGATTCGCGCTGTTCGGCGGTGTCGGCGGGGCCGAGCATCGGGTCCCCGGCGAGCAGCGGCTCGGGGAGCCACTGGCCGACGTACGTCTCGCGCCGCGCGCGGGCCGAGGTGAGCTGGTTGAGGCACACGTTGGTGAGCACCTTCGTCAACCAGGCCTCCGGGACCTCCACCTGATCGGTGTCGGCGGCCTGCCAGCGCAGGAACGTGTCCTGCACGGCGTCCTCGGCCTCGCTCGCGGAGCCGAGGAGGCGGTAGGCGATGGCCTCCAGGCGCGGCCTGGAGGCCTCGAACCGTTCCACGTCCTTCATGGTCAGGGCCATGGCCGGATCCTAGGGCCTGACGCCGCCGTTCCACCCCGGCCGGCCGGCCCGGCCGGGACGCCCGCCCGGCTGCTCCCCCTCCGGGCTCCGGGCTCCGGGCTCCGGGCTCCGGGCTCCGGGCTCCGGGCTCCGGGAGGAATTTCCGTGGTACGGGCGGGGAAATCAGGGCGGCGCGACGGGAATATTCCCAGGCCGGGGCGGCGGCGGAAATTATTCGTCCGACGGCGCCGATCCCGGCGTGCTAGGGTCGACGTCAGTTGCAGTTGTGGTTGCCTGGGATTCTTTCCGTCGGGGTGATCATCGCGGCGACCGGAGTCCCGCACAGGGCGGGCTCCGTGCACCGTCCCGAAGGAGAAGAATATGGCTACCGGCACCGTGAAGTGGTTCAACTCGGAAAAGGGCTTCGGCTTCATCGAGCAGGACGGCGGCGGCCCCGACGTCTTCGCCCACTACTCGAACATCGCCACCCAGGGCTTCCGTGAGCTGCAGGAGGGTCAGAAGGTGACCTTCGAGATCGGTCAGGGCCAGAAGGGCCCGACGGCCGAGAACATCGTCCCGGCCTGACGCACCTGCGCTGACGCGTACTTTCGCAGCTGGGGCCCGCACCTTGGGGTGCGGGCCCCAGCTCGCCGTATTTCTGGGCCTCACCCGGGCAGGAATTACCGACCGAACAGGACCCTTCGGCTCGTTCTCGCGATTCTCTGCGCTGCTCGATCACTGCGGGAATTCCTTGATACGCGTCGCATCAAGGAAGGCTTCGCATGAACCGTGACCGTGCCCGCACGACCCGCGCCGACGGCCGCTCCGGCGGCTCCGCCTCCGGCCGTACCACCGCCGCACGCCGCCCGCGCCGCTCCCCCGGGAACGGGCGCCGGAAGGCCGCCCCCCAGGGCGAGTTCGCGATGCCGGAGACGGCCACGCCCGCCCTGCCCGCCGCCGAGTCGTTCGCCGACCTCGACCTGCCGGCCCCGCTGCTGGCCACCCTGGGCAAGGAAGGCGTGACCGTACCGTTCCCGATCCAGGCCGCCACTCTGCCCAACTCCCTGGCCGGACGTGACGTGCTCGGCCGCGGCCGTACCGGATCGGGCAAGACCCTCGCCTTCGGCCTCGCCGTGCTGGCCCGTACGGCCGGACGGCACGCCGAGCCCCGGCGCCCGCTCGCCCTGGTCCTGGTGCCCACCCGCGAGCTGGCCCAGCAGGTCTCCGACGCGCTGGCGCCGTACGCCCGTTCCGTGGGGCTGCGTTCGGCCACCGTGGTCGGCGGCATGTCGATCGGCAGGCAGGCCGGCGCGCTGCGCAGGGGCGCGGAGGTCGTCGTCGCGACGCCAGGGCGGCTGAAGGACCTCATCACCCGCGGCGACTGCCTGCTGGACGACGTCGCCACCACCGTCCTGGACGAGGCCGACCAGATGGCCGACATGGGCTTCATGCCCCAGGTCACCGCGCTGCTCGACCAGGTGCGCCCCGACGGGCAGCGGCTGCTGTTCTCGGCCACCCTGGACCGCAACGTCGACCTGCTGGTGCGCCGTTACCTGTCCGACCCCGTGGTCCACTCGGTCGACCCGTCGGCCGGGGCCGTCACGACGATGGAGCACCACGTGCTCCACGTGGACGACACGGACAAGCGCCGCACGACGACCGAGATCGCGGCGCGCGACGGCCAGGTGATCATGTTCCTGGACACCAAGCACGCGGCGGACCGGCTGACCAAGCACCTGCTGAACAGCGGCGTGCGCGCGGCGGCCCTGCACGGCGGCAAGTCCCAGCCGCAGCGCACCCGGACCCTGGACCGGTTCAAGGACGGGCGGGTGACGGTGCTGGTGGCGACCAACGTCGCCGCGCGCGGCATCCACATCGACCACCTCGACCTGGTCGTCAACGTGGATCCGCCCAGCGACCACAAGGACTACCTGCACCGCGGCGGGCGCACGGCCCGCGCCGGCGCCTCCGGAAGCGTCGTCACCCTGGTCACCCCCGACCAGCGCCGCGACGTGAGCCGGCTGATGGCCGCGGCCGGCATCCGCCCGCAGATCACGCCGGTACGGGCCGGTGACAGCGAACTGAGCCGGATCACGGGCGCCCAGGAGCCGTCGGGAGTCCCCGTCGTCATCGTGGACCCGCCCGCGGAGCCCGCCCCGCGCCGCGCCGCGCCGTCCTCGGCCCGCGGACGCGGTCGCCGAAGCAGCAGCGGCGGCGGCAGGAGCGGCAACGGAGCCGGCCGAAGCAGTGCGAGCGGCAACGGCGGTGGCCGGAGCAGCGGGAGCGGCAACGGAGCCGGCGGGAGCAGCGGGAGCGGTGGCCGGAGCGGCGGGAGCGGCAACGGCGGTGGCGGGGGCAAGGGCCGTCCCGCGGAGGAGGCGCCGCGCCGCGGTGCGCGGCGGCAGCCCGCCGCGGGCCCGGGCCGGCGCCCCTGAGGCACTGCCCCCGCCCCCTCACACAGGCGGGCGGGGACACCACCCGGCAGGACCGGCGCCTCACTGCTCCGAATAGCTGAGGTCGCCCACGGTCCAGGCGCTGACGTCCTTGATCGCCACCCGGTACATCCCGCCCGTCTCCGGGATGCCGACGGTGCCCTGCACGATCCGCGCGAGGTGGAAGTGCAGGTGCGTGGGCATCCCGCCGGGCCCGGACCGCGCCGTACTCCGGTGGCCGGTGAAGACGTCGGAGAACGGGCCCAGCCGCTCCGACGTCCTCAGGACCTCCGAGACGCGCTCGCGCCACATGCTCTCGGGAGCCAGTCGGCCGGTGATGACGGCACCGTCGACGACCACGGTCAGCGGCATCTGATTGCTCGGCTCCGACTCCACCATCGCTGCGACGGCGGTGAGCAGCTCATCAGCGTTCGGCATGGAGGCGATTCTATGCAGCGCCCCGCCCCGCCCCCGCACGCGATCGAGCCGTCGTCAGCCCCGCGCGGGCCCTCACTTGATGCCGGTCGTCGCGATGCCCTGGACGATCTGCCGCTGGAAGACCAGGAAGACCGCGATGAGGGGCAGGAACCCGAGGACCGAGGAGGCCATGACCTCGGCGTACTGGATGTTGCTGTTGTTGACCAGGGAGGCAAGGCCGACCGGGATGGTCTGCGACTTGGTCTGGTTGAGGACGAGCAGCGGCCAGAGGAAGGAGTTCCACGAGGTGATGAAGGTGAGGATGGCGACCGTGGAGGCGGCCGGGCGGCACAGGGGCATGCAGACCGTGGCGTAGACCCGCCACCAGCTCGCCCCGTCCAGGCGGGCCGCCTCGATCAGGGCGCGGGGGATGCCGCGGAAGAACGCCTGGAAGACGAAGACGGACACCGGGGCCGCGACCGAGGGCAGGACGAGGGCCCAGAAGGTGCCGAGCAGGTGCAGTGACCGGTACTCGATGAACTGCGGCAGCACCAGCGCCTCGCTCGGCAGCATCAGCCCGGCCCCGACCAGGGCCAGCACGGCGGTGCGGCCGCGGAAGCGCAGCAGCGCCAGCGCGAAGCCCGCCATCGAGCAGAAGACCACCGTGAAGAGCACGGCGAGCGTCGAGATGACCAGGCTGTTCAGGTACCAGCTGCCGATGGGGTAGTTGTCCCACGCGTAGGAGTACGCGTGCAGGGACCAGCCGCCGGCGAACGGCGAGGTCGGGTTCTGGGTGATCGACCCGTCGGAGCGCAGCGAGGTGATCAGCGCCCAGGCGAACGGCACCAGCCAGATCAGGGCGAACAGGGTCAGGCAGACGGCGCAGAGCCGGTTGAAGAGCTTCGTGCGGTCGAGCGCGGGCGAGGCGGGCCCCGTGGTGGGCCGCGGCTGGGTGACGGTGGTCAAGGTGTCCTCCACTCAGGCCGCGGAGCCGGCCGCGCGTCGGCGCCGCAGCCCGTACCAGGCCGCTGATACCGCGACGATGATGACGAAATAGACCATGGTGGCGGCAGCGCCGTAGCCACCCCGGTAGGAGGTGAAGCCGGTGTCGTAGATGTACTCGATGACCGGCCGGGTGGACTGGTTCGGGCCGCCGGTCAGCAGCAGGTAGATCTGGTCGAAGACCTTGAGCGAGGCGAGGATCTGCAGGATCAGCACCAGGCTCGTGGTCCGGCCGAGCAGCGGCACCGTGATGTGCCGGATCTGCTGCCAGGGACCCGCCCCGTCGATGGCGGCCGCCTCGTAGACGTCCGGCGGGACGTCCTGGATCGCCGCGGTGTAGAGGACGAAGTTGAAGCCGAACGTCCACCACAGCGTCATCAGCGTCACCGCGGTCCAGCCGCCCGCGGTGCTGCCGATGAAGTCGGGCACCGGCAGCCCCACGGCGCCGAAGAGCTTGGGGAGCAGCCCGATCTGCGGGGTGTACATCCACAGGAAGATCAGCGCGACCACGGACGAGGGCACCACGTACGGCGCGAAGAAGGCCAAGCGGTAGAAGGTCCGGCCGCGCGGCATGCGGGCGGCGAGGATGGCGAAGGCCAGCGCGAGGACGACCAGCGGCGGGGTGGTCAGCAGGGTGAAGAGCACCGAGTGCCACATGGCGTCCCAGAACAGCGGGTCGCCGACCACCTCGGAGTAGTTCGACAGGCCGACCCAGTCGCCCAGGCCGTCCTTGACGGTGGTGGTGTTGAAGAAGCTGAGGACCACGCCCACGAGCAGCGGGCCGACCAGGAACAGCAGGTAGATCACGAGGAAGGGGGCGCTCAGCAGCGCACCGGCCCGGCGTTCGGAGCGGGGCGGACGCTCGCGCGCCGGGGTGAGCGCGGGTGCCGTGGGTGCCGGTCGCGTCGGGACGGCGGTCGTCATGGTGGCTGCCTCCTACTTCATCGTGACCGGCGGTCGGGCCGTGGTGTAGCGCTTCAGGTCGGCGCGCATGCCGGCGACCGCGCCCTTGGGGCTGGTCCGCCCGGAGAGGACGTCGATGATCGTCGAGCCCACGGTGCTCTGGAAGTCCGAGCCCGCGCCGGTGTACCAGGCGGCGGGGTCGTACTGGGCGTCGAAGGCGGCCCGCACGTAGTTGCGCTGCGGGGACTGGTCGAGGAACGCCTTGCTGCGCTGGGTCGGCAGCCACGCGGGGATGTGGCCGCCCTGCGCCCACACGGCGCTGTTGTCCAGCAGGCTCTTGATGAACCGGGCCGCGTCGCGGGTGCGGGCCGCGGAGCGGGCGGCGTTGCGCGGGACGACCAGGGCGTGCGAGTCGGCGTACGCCACCGGCTTGGGGCCGAGCAGCGCCGGGAAGGGCACGACGTCGAAGCGGAAGCCCTTGACCAGCCGGTACGAGGGGATCTGCCACTCGCCGTCGAAGAGGAAGCCGGCCTTTCCGGTGCTGAACAGGGCGTTCGCGCCGGAGCCGTTGAGGCTCCTCGGCATCAGGCCGCCCTCGGTGAGGCTCTGCATGAAGGCGAACGTCTCCCGCATCGCCTCCTCGTCGATGCTGACCCGGGTGCCGGAGTCGGTGACGATCGGCCCGGCGAGGCCGGAGTAGATCATGCTGAAGTACCGCCACGCGGTGGACGGGTCGGCGGTGATCGACATCACCGCCCCGTACTGGGCGCCGCCCTCCTCCTTCATCGCCTTCACGGCGGCCAGGAAGTCCTCCTTGCCCTTGAGCGGGGTGAGGCCGTCGCCGGCGGCGTTCAGGAGGCCCGCCTTGCGGGCCAGGTCCACGTTGTAGAAGAGCACGAAGGGGTGCGTGTCCAGGGGGACGGCGTACGCCGTCCCGTCCACGGTCGCCTTCTTCCAGGCGGCGGGCGTGAAGCGGTCCGCGGTGACGCCCAGCTCCGCGATCCCGGTCCGCTCGACGGGCTCCAGCAGGCCGGCGGCGGCCAGCAAGGGCAGCCGCGACAGATGGGCGATGCCTACGTCCGGGGGCGTACCGCTCGCCGTGGCCAGGGCCAGCTTCGTGTAGTACGGGTTTCCCCAGCCCAGGATGGTCGCCTCGACCGTGGTGCCGGGGTGGGTCTTCCGGAAGGCGTCCTCCATCAGCACCATGTTGGCGCCGTCACCACCGGTGAAGAGGTTCCAGAAGATGACGTCCGCGGTGTTCGGCTGCGAACCCGTCAGGCCGGACGCGAGCGGGGAGGAGCACGCCGCGAGCCCTCCGGTCAGGGCAAGGCCGCCGCCGAGGGCCAGGAACCGCCGGCGCGCCAACGCTCCGCTCATAGGGGTATCCACCTCGTCACCTCGATGTGAACTCGATGGCGCAGACCTTGGCACACGTTTTGCAACGATGCAATAGATCGGCGGAAAGTAGCCTTGCGCACGGGTTCGGACACCGGGGGCGGAGTACCGGCGACGGGTGGGGCGGCCTCTGGGACGACGGGCGGGGGCGGGCGACCGCTGCGGCGGCGGACGGCCGCCGGGGCGCCTCCGGTCGGTCAGCCCCCTGTCGGACATTGCGGGCCTGGGGGTGCGGGCTCGTGGCGCCGAGGGAGCCCGCGGGCGCTGCGTGGCTTGCGACCCCCGATGGAGCCTGCGGGGCCTGCGGTGCCTGCGGGCTCTGCGAACTCCTCGGACTCCACGGACTCCGCGGACTCCACGGGCTCCACGTCCCCTGCCGGCTCTACGACCCCACGACGCCCCGGGCCTACGAACTCTGCGAACTCTGCGGGCCCTGCCTGCGCTACGGGCCTACGACCCCACGGGCCCTACGGGCTCTACGAACTCCGCGGGCTCTGCGCCCGCGTGAACCCGTGGCTCCGCTCCACCTTCGCCACGTGCAGCGTGTAGCTCTGGTACCACTGGTCCCGCCCGCGCTTCTGCGCCGCGCGGTGCTCGGCGTCGGACCGCCACTTCGTGAGTGCCTCGGCGTCGCGGAAGTACCCGACGGTGATGCCCAGACCGCCGGGAGTCTGCGCGTGGTCCATCCCCAGGTACCCGGGGACGTCCTTCACCAGCTCTTCCATGCGTGCGTCGGTCTCGCGGTAGCCGCTCTGGTCCTGGGTGCGCACCGAGGTGAAGACAGCGACGTAGTAGGGGGGTTCGGGGACCTCGACGGGCGCGACAGGCGCTTCCGGGTGATCGCTCATGGCGCCACGGTAAGGGGGGTGCGCCCGAGGATCCAGCGGCTTTCCCGGAAACGGCCGCCCACCGGCCCCGGGCCCCCGGCTCGCGGAACGGGGCGAGCCGCCGGGAGCGCCCGGGGCGGACGGCGGCCGGTGCTCACGCCGATGCGGGCCGCCGCAGGGAGGACTCGCGGACCACCAGCCGGAAGGGGGTCGCCTCCTGCCTCGCCGTGGCGGGTTCCCTACCGGGACCGTCGGCGCCCGCGGGGCCTTCGGTGCCGGGCCGGGCGTGGCCCTGCCGGCCCGTGCGCCGCTGGGTCTGTTCCTCCAGGAGGGTGAGCGCGCGCTCGGCGATGACGTCCAGGTCGGGGGCGATGGAGGTGAGCGGCGGGTGGGTGTAGGCCGCCTCCTGGATGTCGTCGATGCCGGCCACCGCGACGTCCTCGGGCACGCGCACGCCGGAGGCGTCCAGGGCCCGCAGCGCTCCGACGGCCAGCGCGTCGTTGAAGGCGAAGATCGCGTCGGGCAGCGGGCCGTCGCCCTCCAGCAGTTCCCCGACGGCCGCGCAGCCCTGCTCCCTGGTCCAGTCGTCGACCGGCGCGACCAGCCAGTTGACCCGCCGCACCCGGGCCGCCGACATCGCCTGCTGGTAGCCCTCGGTGCGCTGGCGGCCGTTCTCGCTGCCGTTGCGGCCGAGCGCGACGATCCTGCGGCAGCCCTGCTCCAGCAGGTGCTCCACGGCGGTGCGGGCGGCTGCCACGTTGTCGATGCCGACCCGCGGGAACTGGTCGCCGACGCTGTGCTCGCCCAGCATGACCAGCGGGAAGTCGGGGCGCGCCGCCGCGCCGTCGGTGGCGGGCAGCGTCAGGGCGCTCAGCAGGACGCCGTCGGCGACGTTGGTCAGTCCGCCCTCCAGGATCCGCCGCTCCACCTCGCTGTCGCCGGCGGTCGCCTCGACCAGCACGGTGATCCCGCGCCGGCCCGCGGCCCGGATGACGGCCTGGGCCAGCTCGGCGAAGTAGGGCTCGGCGAGGTAGGGCACGGCCAGGGCGATGAACCCGGTGCGGCCCGAGCGCAGGCCGCGGGCCATGTAGTCCATGCGGTAGCCGAGTTCGTCGAGCGAGCGCTGCACCTTGGCCCGGGTCTCCGGACTCACGTGCGGATAGCCGCTGACCACGTTCGACACCGTCCGCACGGACACTCCGGCGTGCTCGGCCACGTCCCGCATCCGCACTCTGGCCACTGGAGGGGCTCCTTCCCGTCGAGTCGGCCCCGAGTCTGCCGCACCGGGGGCGGCGCCGTGCCGCCGCACCCCGACCGCCCTTGCATCGATGCAAACGATCACTCATGATGACAGGGCTTCGATTATAGGAACGCTGAGAACGCCGACACCGGTGCCGCCGGAAAAGGCGGCGATATGCCGAAAAGGCAGAAGGAGGAGTCGTGAGGGCGAGCGAGCAGGACGGAACGTATCCGAGGCCGATCCTGCAGCGGGAGCGGTGGCACAGCCTCGACGGCGTCTGGGACTTCGGGTACGACGACGGCGACGTGGGCGAGCGCGACGCGTGGTTCGCCGAGGACGGGGCCGGCGCCTTCGACCGGGAGATCACCGTCCCGTACCCGCCCGAGGCGCCCGCCTCCGGTATCGGCGAGAGGGCGCCGCACCGGGTGGTCTGGTACCGCCGCCGCGTGGCGCACGAGGTCCTCGCGGCCGGCGTCGGCGAGCGGACGCTGGTGCACTTCGGAGCCGTCGACCACCGTGCGAAGGTCTGGCTGGACGGCCGCCTGGTCGCCGAACACGTGGGCGGGCAGACGCCGTTCACCGCCGACGTGACCGGCGCGCTGCGGCCCGGCGCCGACGAGCACGTGCTCGTCGTGCGCGCCGAGGACGACCCGGCCGACCTCGCGCAGCCGCGCGGCAAGCAGGACTGGCAGGACCGGCCGCACGCGGTCTGGTACGACCGGACCACCGGCATCTGGCAGACCGTGTGGACGGAGACGGTGCCCGCCCAGCGCGTCACCGACCTTGCCTGGCTCCCGGACCCCGCGCGCGGCGTCCTCGCCGAGGTCACCCTGGCCTCGCCCCCCACCGCCCCGCTGGCCGTCGAGATCGTACTGAGCCGCGACGGCGAGGTGCTGGCCGAGAGCACCACCGCGGTCCGCACCCCGCGCAGCCGGATCGACCTGGTGGTCCCCGCGCTGCGCAACGGCATCGACCGCGAGGACCTGCTGTGGAGCCCCGAGCGGCCCACCCTGATCGACGCCCGGGTGACCGTGCGCGACGCCGGGACCTCGGCGGTCCTCGACACGGTGGACAGCTACGTGGGTCTGCGCAGCGCCGGTGTCGGCCGCGGCGCCTTCCTGCTCAACGACCGCCCCTACTACGTGCGTTCGGTCCTGAACCAGGGCTACCGCCCGGACACCCTGATCGCGAACTCCGGGACCGCCGAGCTGCGCCGCGAGGTGGAGCTGATCAAGGCGATGGGCTTCAACGCGGTGCGGATCCACCAGAAGGCCGAGGACCCGCGCTTCCTCTACTGGGCCGACCGGCTCGGTCTGCTGGTGTGGGGCGAGACGGGGGCCGCGTACGAGTTCGGGACCGAGGCCGTGGAGCTGCTCACCCGGGAGTGGCTGGATCTGGTGCGGCGCGACCGCAGCCACCCGTCGCTCGTCACCTGGGTGCCGATCAACGAGAGCTGGGGCGCCTCGGACATCCCGCACGACCCCGCGCAGCGGCACTACTCCATCGCGCTGGCGAACCTCACCCGGGCCCTCGACCCGACCCGGCCCGTGCTGTCCAACGAGGGGTGGGAGCACACCGACAGCGACATCCTCGGCGTGCACGACTACTCCGGCGACCCCGCGGAACTCACCGCGCGCTACGGTGACGCCGCCGCCGTCGACGCCGTACTGGCCGGTCCCGGTCCGCAGGGGCGGGTGCTGGCGGTCACCGCGCACCAGGTCGAGCGGTACGCCGCCGGGGACGCGCCGCTGATGATCACCGAGTTCGGCGGGCTCTCGGTGCGCGCCGACAACGACGACTTCTCCTACACCCGGACCAGCTCCGACACCCAGTACGCCGAGCTGCTGGGCGGCCTGTTCGGCGCGCTGCGCTCCAGCGCCGTCGTCACGGGCTTCTGCTACACGCAGTTCATGGACACGGCGCAGGAGACCAACGGACTGCTCTTCACCGACGGCACGCCCAAACTGCCGCTGGGGACGATCCGCCGCATCGTGACGGGTGAGGACGGGGACGCGGGTGAGACGGCCGCCGGTGAGACCGGTGCGGCCGGTGAGAAGGGGGCGGAAGAGGCGCCGGCTCTCTGAGCGCGCGGGGCGGGACCGCGCGGGCCCGTCCGCCCTCGCGGTCCCGCCGGCGGCCGGGTCCGTCGAAACGGTGGCCGGTGCGCCTTCAGAGGTCGCCCTTGAGGTAGGAGCGCGCGGCCGCCATGGCGTCCTTGTGGCGGTCCTCGGCGATGGCCTGGATCGGGGAGTCGTCCTCCAGCTGCGGGTTCATCCCGATCATCCAGGCCCTTGCCGTGTGGCAGTTCTCCGCGAGGTCGATCATCCGGAAGACCTGGTGGGCCGCGCGCAGGCGCAGTTCGGAGTCGATGCGGGGACTGTTCTGTCCACTGCACCACTTGCCGACCTGCTTGGGGTCCTCGATGCCCGCGATGAAGGCCGTCAGCCGCTGGCCGAAATTGTCCTGGAGGAAGCGCGCGATGTCCGCGGTGGAGGCCTGCACCGTCCCGGCGTGGGCGGTGGCCTCGGTCTCCTGGTCGGTCCGGCTGTCCCGGTCGGTCAGGGTCTCCATGATCTCCTCGTTTCCTCGGCACACCGGCCCGGTGTTCCGGACACCGCGGCAAAGGGTGGTGGGTGGCGCTGTCTCAGGACGCGCGGATGTGCGCCGCGGTGCGGCGATGCGCGGGGACACGCGTGAGCGGGAGGAGGTGACGGCGGACGCCGACGCGGGCACACGGACCGGCCGTTCGACGGTCGGCCGCGGCGCGTCGGTGGGTAACGGACGCCTGGTCAACATCGCTCCCCCCTGGGTGTCTTGAGGGAAGTCTACCCTTCGCCCCGTCGGCTACTCCACCGCTTTCCCCCCGAGAACCCCCCGGAAATCCCACCTCATACCTGCCCGGAGCCCGGCCGAGAGAGGCCCCGTGGGGCGGGCGGGAGCGAGGGTGACCAGGGGGTTCGGCTGGTCGCTGCGGGGAAGGGGCGCGGTTGTCGAGAGCAGGCCGGGCGCGGGCCGCGCCACTCCTTCGGGCGACGGCCGGGTGGCCGGGAGACGCACGTCGGACGGGTCGGGAGAGGGCGCGTCGGAGCGTACGTCAGGAGGGCGCGCACGCTCCGGGGGGAAGGGGCCCGTGCGTCTGAGACGCGCGTGCTTCAGAACAGCCTCAGGCCGTACTCCGTCGCGACCTCCTGGAGCGCCGGGTCCTCCAGGCGGACGGGGCGGCGCTCCGCGTCCTCCAGGTCGACGTCCTCCAGGACGGCCCAGCACTGGCGGCCGCCGTAGCCCGAGCGGTACGCGATGCCCTGGGCCAGCCTGTGCCCGGTGCGGTTGCGCTGGGCCACCGTCCACGCGGCGATCTGGCGGGCGATCCGGCGGTCACCGCCGTGGATGTGCTCGTCGGTGAGCCGGTTCTCCACGCCCCACTCGCTCAGCTCGCCGTGCAGCTCCTTCATGAGGACCTCGCGGGTCGCCGTCGCGTCGACGTCGAGGAAACGGACGTCCTTGGGCGGGACGACCCGGACGAGGACGTGGTCCTCGCGCCAGCCGGAGGCCAGGTGCCCCAGCCGCATGGTGCTGTGCCTGCGGTCCCAGTCGTTGCCGATGAGGCGGCGCATCCTCGGGTGGACCCGGAAGTGCGCCAGCGCCTCGGCGTAGCATCCGGCCAGGTCGGTGGCGCAGTAGAGCATCCCGTAGGTGGCCAGGCTGAAACGGCCGGCGCTGGAACCCTGGCTCGTCTCGGGCTCCAGCCTGTTGTAGGCCAGCGGCTGCTTCCTCTTGCCCAGCCGCCACATCCCCCGCTCCGGCCCGGCGACCAGCGCCACGGGGGGTTCGTCGGCCTGCTGCATCACGCGCGGGCCCTCCCCACGGCGGCGGACGCGCTGCGGCCGGCGGGGCCGCGGCCTGCGGGAGGGAACGCCTGAGGGGCGGCGGTCGCCGCCTGGGAAGTGCCGTTCATACACCCTCGCTGCTGGGCCGCTGATCGCCGTCGGACCGCACCGCCGGCTGCGCGGGGCGCCCGCCGGCGAAGTACGTGCCCCGTGTGTTCCACCCGTGTTCCGCCGGAGGCCGCGGTGCATGTGCCGACGGGACATTCGAGCGATCATTGTCCCGCAACAGCACTCCGCAGGGGCGGTTTTCGGCCCGCACACGGGGGCGCGCGGGGGAGGCGCGGAGGCATCCGGAGGGCGCACGTCCGTCTCGGGGCGCCTGGGCCGGGGGCCGTCGTCGGGCTGTCCGTGGCGCGTCGGTCACGGGGTGACGCGGTGATGTGCGGTGCCTCAGAAGGGCTCCAGGTCGAGTCCGAACAGGTGCAGCCCCGCTCTTCCGGCCGCCAGGAGGACGGGGTTCTGGTGCGGCCGGCCCTGTGGATACGGCTGCGGGTGCGCCTGCGGCCCGGCGCCGTCCCCCTGCCGTGCCTGGAGGACGCCGAGGGGGCTGCCGGTCACGATGCGCGTCAGCCGGGTCCGGGCGGTGACGTCCCACAGGTGGACGGTGCCGCTGGGCCCGGTGGCCGCCACGTACGGGCGCCCGGCGGGGGTGGTGAAGCAGGCGAGGGCCGTGACGGGGCCGTCGGCGGCGTCCAGCGCGTCTCCGTCCGGCCGCAGCGTCCGCGCGTCCCACAGGCGTACGGTCCCGTCCTCGCCGCCCGACGCCACGAGCGCGGGCTCGTCGGGCGCGGCCGGTACGGCGGCCACGGCGTGGACGCCCTGCTGGCCGCAGTGGACGGGCGCACCCGCCGGTCCGGTGTCCGGGTCCCACCGCCGGAGGGTGCCGTCCGCACCGGCCGAGACGACGACCGGTCCGGGGCCGGTGCGGACCACGGCGAGGTCCCGGACGCTCAGCATGTGGTCGTCCCAGCACGCGAGCCGGCTCTGGCGTTCGAGGTCCCACAGACTCAGGGTGCCGTCCGCGCCGCCGGTGGCCAGCAGGGTCCGTCCGCCGCCGTCCGGGAAGGCCACCATGGTCTGCACGGGCAGGCTGTGGCTCAGCAGGGTGCCGCGACGCGCCGGCGCCCCGGCGAGGTCGAGGCCGGCGCGCGGGCCGACCGACCACATCTGGACGCTCGCGTCGCTGTGGGCGGTGACCAGCAGGGGGCCGTCCCAGGCCGTGGTCCACGCGAAGGCCGTCACGGTGGCGTCGCCCAGGGGCAGGGTCACGTGGGCGCCGGTCTCCGCGTTCCACAGCGTGGTGTCCTCCTCGTCGGCCACGGCGACGAGGAGCGGTGCGGCGCTCGCGGGCCCGTCGGGCAGGGCGGCGGCGACGACCGACCGGCGGACCTGCGGCGCCGTACGGCTGCCGTGGCCCGTGAGTCTCCAGCGGCGCAGCGTCCGGTCCGCGCCCGCGGAGACGACGAGCGGCGCGTCGCCCGGCAGGGCGGTCAGCGCCAGCGGCGCGGCCGTGTGCCCTTCGAGCGGGCCGCCGACGGTGCGCAGGGCGTGGGGGCTCCACACCCGCAGCACATGGTCTGCACCGGCGGAGACCACAGCCGGCTCGCCGTCCACCGGCACGGCCACCAGCGCCGTGACCGACCGGGCGGGGGACGGCGGCGCCACCAGCGTGCCGCCCGCCGCCGACACGTCCCAGAACCCGAGGTTCCCGGCGTCGTCGCAGGTCACGAACTGGTTCGGGGCGGGCAGGTCCACGACGGCCCGTACTTCGTCCGCGTGCTCGCCGAGCTGGACGAGGTCCTGACCCGGCCGCCACACGCGCACGCGGCGGCCCTGCACGACGGCGAGCGCCATGCCCCGCGCCCGCTCCAGGCCCACCCCCGTCAGGATCGCCGGCGCGTTATCGAGGCTCGGGAGCCGGCCGGCGGGGCCGATCGTGTCCACGACGTGGAAGGTGCCGGGGTCCAGCGCCGTGAGGTGACCGTCGCTGTGGGCGACGAGGATGCGGGGCGGTCCGTCCGCCGGGGCGAGGAGCGTGAGGCCGCTGACCCAGGTGCGGGGGCGGTGGACGGCGTCGGCGAGCAGTTGGCCGCGGGTGCTGTTCCACACCCGTACGGTCCCGTCCGTACCGCCGGACACCAGCAACTCGTCCGGGAGGGGCAGCAGGTGCTGGATGGCACCGCCGTGGGTGTGCGCGGGGGCGCCGACCGGAGCGCCGTACGTCTCCCACCTGCGCAGCGTGCCGCGGCTGTCGCCGGTGATCAGCAGGTGCCGGCCGTCCGGCGTCGTCGTGTGGGCCAGGGACTCGACGACGGTGTCGGTGACGGCGAGGACGTTGTCCGCGGCGGTCCAGTCGCTCCACAGCGGGGTGAGGCGCGAACCCGCCAGGCGCCGCGCCGTCGCGGGCAGGGCCGACAGCGGCGTACGGCGGCGGGTGGCGGCGTGGTGCGCGAGGTGCAGGCTGGTCAGCCGGGCCTCCGGGCCGGCGTCGCCGAGGAAGGGCTCGATACCGGCCCAGGCCTCCAGCCACTCCTGCCGCCGGCCGGCGTCGCCCGCCCGCCGCAGCAGCGTGCGGACCTTCCTGCTGGTCTCCCAGGGCAGCACGGCGAGCGGCACGTGCGCGTCGTCGAGCACGTCGCCCCGTGCGGCGTGGTCGGCGAGGTGCCGGCTCAGGTAGGGGTGCGGCGGAACGGCCGGGTCCTCGGCGACGAGCCCCGCGAGCGCCTTGGCGATGAGCCGGTGCGCCTCCCCCGCCACGGCCCACGCCCCGCTCCCCGCCCCGGCGTCGGCCTCACTCATCGCGCACCTCCGGGGAGCCGGCGGGCCCAGGAAGGCCGGGATCGGGAAGGCCGGGATCGGCCGGGGGGCGGGGGCCGGGGGGCTGGGCGGCGGGGGGCTGGGCGGCGCCTGCCGGGGGCTCGGTGCCGTACCGCGCTGTGGGGGCGTACGGCGGGACGGGTTCCTCCGAGGGATCGGGAAGGAGGTCCTGCCGGGGGTCGCGGAGGATTTCGGCCAGGCGCTCGTGGGCCGGACGGTAGACCAGGCGATCGTCCTCGTGGTCGTGGGCCAGGTAGCCGGCGAGGCCGCCGCTCAGCAGGGTGCCGATCATGCGGTCCGGGTCGTCGATCGGCCGGCCCAGCAGCGCCCCGGCCACCGTCGGCCACACGTTCGACCAGGGGATCCCCGCCCCGAGGGCGAACGCGCCGGAGCGCAAGAGCGCCAGGGCCACGTCCGGCGGCAGGCCCTCCTCCCCCGCCAGGAGCAGGTCGCGGCGGAGCAGTCCGGTGGTCCCCGCGTGCAGCAGGTCCCGCCACTGCGGACTGGCGACCAGTTCGGCCGGGTCCGCGGCGGCCCGCAGTTGCTCGCCCGCCAGCCGGGCGTCGAGGAACGACGGCCAGACCTCGTCGGCGACCGTCTCGGCGGCCTCGCGCACGCCCGCGCGGTCGGTGGGGTCCGGGCCGATGAGCGCCTCCACGTAGTCGGCGATGTCGTCACGGCTGCCGGGGCCGTCCGTCCGCAGCACCGTCGCCGAGGGGAAGACCTCGCGGAGCGCGGAGAGCAGCCCTGGGTCACGGCTCCCGGCCCGTCCCCCCTCGGGCACGGCACCGGCATCCCGTTCGGCCCCCGGACCGGCGCCCCCTACCGACCCGTCACCCTCCGGCCCGTCACCCTCCGGCCCGTGACACTCCGGCCCGCCGCCCTCCGGCCCCTCACCCTCCGGCTTCGCCGTGGCCGGATCCTCCCCGGCGGGCGGGCGGCTGCTGCGTACGCCGATGACCAGGCTGAGGCGGCGCCGGTCCGGGCCGGCGCGGCGGGGGCCCGGGAGGGGGGCGGCGGGCGGGGGCGCGCAGTGGGCCTTGAGCGGGGCGAGGACGCCGTGCACGATCCGGAACGGCTCGACCGCCTCGTCGAGCCCGTCCAGCACCACGGTCACCGGGTCCCCCGGCTCGCTGAGGTGGGCGTCGAGGAGGGCGGTCCACCGCTCCACCGGATCGTCCGTCGGGCCGGGCGGGCTCGGCTCGATGCCGAGCCCCACGAGCAGTTCCCTGAGCACGCCGGGGGCGGAGTGCTGCCGGGCGAGGACGGCGACGGACACCGCTTCCGCCGCGGGGACGGTCCCGGGCGGGGCCGAGCCGACGGCGTCGCGGTAGCGGGGATGGGCGCGGAAGTGCGGGTCGCTGAGCGTCACGGCCCGCCCCAGCACCGCCGACTTCCCGCTGCCCGCCGTACCGGTCAGCAGCAGGACGCCGCCCGGCCGCCCGAGGAAGTCGGTCAGCTCCCGGTTGAGCCGGCGCCGCCCGCTGAAGTACCAGCCGGGGTCGTCCTCCTGGGGTCTCCCGCTGGCCCGCGCCA
This sequence comes from Streptomyces sp. NPDC056160, assembly GCF_042268205.1. Classification (NCBI taxonomy): domain Bacteria; kingdom Bacillati; phylum Actinomycetota; class Actinomycetes; order Kitasatosporales; family Streptomycetaceae; genus Streptomyces; species Streptomyces sp. NPDC056160. The sequence goes on along the minus strand of NZ_JBHJUW010000098.1, from coordinate 4,045 downwards.
GCCACACGTCGATGTCGTCCGCGGGCGTGGCGACCTGGCGGCGCGCGGGGGCGACCACCTCGCGCGGGGGCCGGTAGCCGGGGTTGGGCAGGCACGGTGTGGGGGTCGTCTGGCCGGCGCCCTCGACGACCCGGTGCAGCCGGTGCTTGCGCCGCTCCGCGTCGGAGCCCAGTTCGTTCTCGAACTCGGTCATCAGGTGGGCGACGCTCAGCCACGGGCTGGTGATCTGGGCGGTGGTGCGCAGCCGGTCCAGGACGCGGCGCAGCACGGAGGGGAAGCGCCGTACGTGGACCAGCTGGTCGTGGTCGCAGGTGGCGATCACCTCCAGGGTGCCGCCGTGCCGCCGCTTCGGGCCGATCTCCCGGTACAGCCGCACGAGTTCGTCGGCGACGCCCCGTGCGTAGCAGGTGTTGACGATGACCAGGACGTGTTCGGCGTGGGAGTCGAGGGCGGCGGCGACGATCTCGCTGGTGCGCACGGCCGTCGCCAGCTGCCGCCGGGGCTGCGTCGCCGGCAGTTGCAGGAAGTGCGTCCCGGAGGCGCCCAGTTTCCCGTGGCCGGTGACGAAGAGGACCAGGGCCTTCGCGCGGGTCTCGCGCACGCCCGCCTCGTGCAGGAACCGTTCCACGTCGTGGCGTTCACGCAGGTCCGGCTGGGGCACCTTGCGAAACGGCTCCCCGGCGCCGGGCGGGCACCACCAGGCGTCGAGGACGGAGAGCTGTTCGTCGATGCCGTCGGCGAACTCGCCGGCGTCGTCGTCGTAGTCGCGCACGGCGACCGTCACCAGCAGCCGCTCGGCTGCCCGTTCACCGTCCGGGCCGTGCTCCCGCGCGCTTGCCGGCAGCGCCCCGGACGGCGTGTCCCCGCTTCCGGCAAGTGCGCCCGCCCCCCGCTGCATGCTCCCTATTCTTCCCTCATGAGCCAACCGCCGCACCCGTATCCGGCACCCCACCGGTCCTACCGCACGCCCGGCCTGTCCCCGAACACGACGCAGGACGCCGTGGTCGTCGTCCCGGGCATCATGGGCAGCGAGCTGTACGACACCGAGCGGGACACGGTGGTGTGGGGGCTCGCGAACTCCGGCTGGCTGCTGCGGGCCTGGACCGCTCCCGGGGGGCTGCGCCCGCTGCACCTGACGCCGGACGAACGCGAGGGGCGCCTCGGCCGCGTCGTCGCCCGCAGGCTGCTGGCGACGCCGGCGTGGAGCCCCGTGCTGCGCGGGGTGGAGCCGTACACCGATCTGGTCGCGACCGTCACGCGGAGCGTGGCCGACCCGGCGGCGGTCCTGGAGTTCCCGTACGACTGGCGGCTGCCGGTGGCCGTGAACGCGCGGCTGCTCGCCGGGGCGGCGCGGGCGCACCTGGAACGGTGGCGCGCGCACCCGGCGCACGCGGCGGCCCGCAGGCACCGCGTCGACGAGCGCGAGGGCCGTCTGGTGTTCGTCGCCCACTCCATGGGCGGGCTGCTCACGCTGGCCGCGCTCACCGACGGCCCGGACGGCGACCTCGCGGCGGACACCCGGGGCGTGCTCACGCTCGGTACGCCCTTCCAGGGGTCGGCCGCCGCCGCGCTGATCCTCAACACGGGCCGGGGCACGCCGGTGCCGCTGCCGCACCGGCGGCTGCGCGACCTCGCGGCGACCCTGCCCGGCCTGCACGACCTGCTGCCCACGTTCCCGTGCCTGGACGAGGGCATGACCGTACGGCGGCTCACCGCGGTCGACGTCGCCGACCTCGGCGGGGACAAGGACCTCGCCGAGCAGGCGCAGGCCTTCCACGACCGGTTGCGCGGCCGGACGCTGCCCGGGCACCGGGCCGTGGTCGGCATCAGCCAGCGCACGGTGCAGTCGCTGGCGCTGCGCCAGGGCGTGGTGGAGCCGTTCGAGCACTCCTACCGGCACCACGGCGACGGGGAGTTGATGCGGGACGCGGACGGCGCGCCCCGCCGGTTCGACGTCGCGGGCGACGGCACCGTGCACCGGGAGTCCGCCGCCCTCACCCGGGTCACGGTGCCGCTGGCCCTCCAGCACGGGGCGCTGGCCAAGGGGCAGGCCGCCCTGGACGCGGTCACCTCGTTCCTGGAGGAGGACGAGCACCTCGGCCCGCCGCAGGCCGCGGCCGGGCTGGGGCTCGGGGTGCCCGACCTCGTCGCGCCCGGCACCCACTGGGCGGTGCGGGTGCACGGCGCGGACGACCCGGCGGGCCTGGAGTGCACGGTCGAGGAGGTCGGCGCACCGGCGGGCTTCCGCGCGCGCACCGCCCTGTACGCCGGGTACGACCCGTACGCCGAGGAGCCCGAGGACGCGGGCGGTGCCGGGGACCGCGGCGAGGACGTCGTCGCGGGCCGCGTCACCGTTCCGGCGCCGGGGCTCTACCGGGTCACGCTGGACTCGGGCGACGACACCCCGCTGACCCAGCTCGTCCTGGCGGCACCGGCCGGACCGGCCCGTACGGACTGAACCGGCCGCACTCGCCGCGGTCGGCTGTCATGCCCGCGCAACCAAGGCCGGGTCAACTCTTTCCCCGTGGTTCACCAGCGGCTGGTGGGCTGCACTCCATCGGCAGCCGTGAGGCACCCGTACGCCCTGCCCGTCGTACGGATCGCACGGACCATTCCAAGGAGTCGCTCCCATGCACAGACCCACCCGTCGCCGGCTCACCATCGCCACCGCGCTGGCCGCCGCCACCGCCGCCGCCCTGACGGCCACCACCGTGGCCGGCGCCTCGGACGGCGCGCAGCACGCCCGGCACGCCGTCCAGGGCGGCAAGGCGAAGAACGTCATCCTGCTGATCGGCGACGGCATGGGGGACTCCGAGATCACCCTCGCCCGGGACTACACGGTGGGCGCGGCCGGCCGCCTGAACATGGACCGGTTCCCGCTGACCGGCGCCTACACGACGTACGCGGTGCACGCCGACGGCACCCCCGACTACGTCACCGACTCCGCCGCGAGCGGCACCGGCTGGGCCACCGGACACAAGACGGTCAACGGCCGCATCTCCAAGACGCCGGGCACGGACAAGGCCGTCCCGACGATCCTGGAGCTGGCACAGCGCAACGGTTACGCGACCGGCAGCGTCACCACGGCGGAACTCACCGACGCCACCCCGGCGGTGCTCGCCTCGCACGTCACCGACCGTTCCTGCCAGGGCCCGGCCGACATGGCCAAGTGCGCCGGGGACACCCTGAAGGCCGGCGGCCCCGGCTCCATCGCCGAGCAGTCCGTCAACCACAAGGTGGACGTCCTCTTCGGCGGCGGCAAGCAGCGCTTCGACCAGAAGGTCACCGACGGGAGGTACAAGGGCCTGACCGTCACCCAGCAGGCGCAGAAGCTCGGCTACCAGGTCGTCACCGACGCCGCCTCGATGAAGGCCGCGAAGGCCGGCAAGCCGGTCCTCGGCCTGTTCGCCCAGGGCAACGTGCCGGTGGAGTGGACCGGCAAGGCCGCCGCCGTCGGCGGCACCGCCCCGCAGCGGTGCGTGACCTCCAACCCCGATCGCCCCTCGGCCACCCCGAGCCTGGCCGACTCCGCCACCAAGGCGATCCAGCTCCTGGAGGCCAAGCAGAAGCACGGCCGCTCCCAGCAGGGCTTCTTCCTCCAGATCGAGGGCGCCTCGATCGACAAGCAGGACCACGCGGCCGACCCGTGCGGCCAGATCGGCGAGACCGCCGCCTTCGACCGCGCGGTCGAGGTGGCCCGCGACTACGCCGCCAAGCACCCCGACACGCTCGTGGTGACCACCGCCGACCACGGCCACAGCAGCCAGATCGTCCCGGTGGACGCCACCCCGCCCGGCCTGTCCGCCACGCTGGTCACCGACGAGGGCGGGCAGCTGAAGGTCAACTACTCGACCAACACGCCGGGCCAGTCCCAGGAGCACACCGGCACCGAGGTCCGTATCGCCGCCCAGGGCCCGCAGGCCTACCGGGTCCTCGGCGTCACCGACCAGACCGACCTGTTCACCACCGTGCGCGAGGCGCTGCGCCTGCGCTGAGCCCCACGGTCTGAGGGGCGCCCGAGCGGGTGCGGGGAGAGGAGCGGCGG